>JBNJEI010000018.1:0-44667 GCA_051745755.1 Fibrobacterota bacterium | reverse complement strand
ATACGACGAAGACAGTGAAAGTCAGATATTTACCATCACCGTTGAGGACGAAACCCTCGTGGATCATGTCCGGTGGTCCATTGATGAAACCTGGCGCACATGGTACGAAGAAGATACCCCCGTTGATGACATCTCCGACGGAGAAAAAATCTTTGAATGTGCCGTATCCAAATCTCTTGCGGAAAGCATGAATGCAGACAAAATATGGCTTATGGGAACCGATGCATCGGGCAATTCCGTTGTATTGGAACGCCCCCTGGCCTTCCGCAACCCCATGGGCATAGATTCTGTCTTTGCCCGGGACACTGAAGGTGACGGCATGGCCGATCAAATCACCGCCCGCTTTTCTCCGGGGTCAAATACCGACCTTGCGTACGAAGATCTCGCCTATGCCTGGCCCGAAAATGCTCCGCGCCTTACGGGCGGAACAATTGATGTTCGTCCCGCAGACAATGAAATAATTATCGATAATCCCGCTGACCTCACAGGGGGATACTACGACGGTGCAACCTTCTGGTTTGATTATATCCTTGAATGGGGAAGCGGAGATAACGCAGACAGTGAGGAAATATCCCTGGATGCGCCCATTCTCGACCGTGTGGGCCCTGCTGTGCAGCGTACGCCCCAGCCGACATATCGTATGCCCGCCAACGACACCCAAAATGATACCCTGGTACTGGAATTTTCCGAACCAATAGCCGCCCTCAGCACGGGTGAAGCCCACCTATCCTTTAAGGATACGGACGGAAACACAGAAAACATAACCACCCGTGAAGTGACTGAAAACAACGGTGAATATACCTTTATCTTCGATTATCAGAGTATTATGCCCTACGATTCCGTACGCATTTACCCTGAAGGGCCCCTTCGCGACCAGGCTGATGAGCCCAACAGGGCAGAGGACTATAATCTCTGGCGCCCCATTAAGAGCATCGGCGACAACGATCCTGAATTTATCTATGCCTACCATCAGGATAGTGAAGGTGACGGAATGGGAAATCAGATATACTATCTTTTTGAAATTGCCGCAGGGAACGATCCCTTCGACCACACCCATATCACTGATATCACCTACAATATAGACGGACAGAATGAAACCGTTCAACCCGGCGATGCCGACGTTGCCATTCAGGAACAAAATGATACGGTACTGATCATCATCGACACCGATGATATCTCCGGTGAAGCCCTTGGACAGGCAACACTCTTTTTTGATAATCAGGGTGAAACTGCAGAACTCACGGGCGACATAGACGACCGTACCGGACCAGCCGTGGAGGATGGTACTGATCTTCCCCTCTATACCATTCCCGATATGAGTGAGGATAATCAGGTTGATACCTTTCAGCTTGCCTTCACTGAGCCCGTTACAGGGGTTGAACCTCAACAGCCCGTTTTGGCTTTCAAGGGTGACGGCATAGACAGCACCACCCTTGAAGCCATTGAAATAAGCGAAAACGGCGGGGTCTATACCGTGTTTTTTGCCGCGGAGAGCCTGACAGATTTTACGCACGTCAAAATCAACCGCGAAAGCGATCTGCGCGACAGGGCAGCCGATCCCAATGCTGCGGAGGAATACAACGACTGGATTCCCTTCGACCGGGAAGGTAACAATGAGCCGGAGTTTCTGCATGCATTTATTGAAGACGACATCGGTGACGGCCGGGGAAACCGTATTGTAAAACGCTTTGCCGTATCCTCAAACGGTGCTGCTCCTTTTACGGAAGAGCATATTACGGAGGTTAATTACTTTGTCAACGGAGTGGATGAAACCCTCCCCCGGGATCAGCTGGATATTTCCCGTTCCGGAAATGACGTAACCATCGCCTTTTCTGCAGGAGCATTTCCCGGTGATGCAACAGGCCAGGGAATAATCTATTTTGAAAAACCCGACGGCGCAACGCATCGTCTTGCGACAAATATAACTGACGACGTGGGTCCTGCTGTGGAAGAAGACAACAACCTTCCCCTCTACCGCATTCCCGATCCGCGGCAAAACAATCAGGTCGACACCTTTCAGGTAGCCTTTACGGAAGCCGTGGACGCCCTCGGTGAAAACGGCACATACCTTGCTTTTCGCGGCAATCCC
Organism: Fibrobacterota bacterium; assembly: GCA_051745755.1. Lineage (GTDB taxonomy): Bacteria > Fibrobacterota > Chitinivibrionia > Chitinivibrionales > Chitinivibrionaceae > Chitinivibrio. Next base: position 42,578 of record JBNJEI010000018.1, on the reverse strand, counting down.
GGTGACAGTGTTGCCCTCGCCGCAGATGAGATCTCCATCGAGAATGATGTCTTTTCATTTTTCTTTTCACCCCGGTCTTTGGAAAATTTCTCCGAGGTGAAAATAGTACATGAAAGTGATCTGCGTGATATGGCGAACAATCAAAACCCCGCAGCAGAGTACAATAACTGGGTCCCCTTCGACAGACAGGGTAACAACGATCCGGAATTCATCGAAGGATATCTGAAAGACAGCCGGGGAGATGGGCGCGGTGACGGCATCATCTATCTTTTTGAGATATCCCGCGGAGGCGACAATCCCTTCACGGAAGCCCATATAACAGAGGTGAATTACTCCGTAAACGGTACGGAGGAAACCCTTCCCATTGAGAATATTGATATATCCCGTGATGACTATCGTGTCAAAATAACCATCGACGGTGTCGATTTTGACGGCGATGCCGCAGGCAGCGGCTATATCGGCTTCAGCAAAAACGGTGAAACCTTTCAGCTGCCCACCAATATCGAAGACCGTGTGGGCCCCGCTCTTACTGACGCAGTCTGTCTGCAGCAGGATGAAAACCGTGACCGGGATACCCTGATTTTTGATGTAAGCGAGGCTCTTGCCAATGATATTTCAGCAAAGGGCACCTATTTTTATCTCTATAAGGGCGCCGAAGACGGACCGCAGGAAGCACTTTCCGTTGCAGAATTTTCCCATGTGGAAAACACCGAATACCGCGCCGTAACCGATAAAAACATCATCGAACACGGCGACTGGATACATTTTATCCACGATTCGGGCATTGAGGATCCCCGGGCAAATCCCCCCCTTGATATCAACCAGAAAATTGAAATAGATGTCCGCGGCGGCATTGTTCCCGCAATTACTGAAGCAAACCTCTTTGACACCCGGGGAGATCAGGCGGGCCGCCTCGACGGACACGGCGACTCCCTTGCCGTTGAGCTGCGCCTTTCCGAAGACCCGCGGGCACTCACCGCAGATGATATTGTGGAAGTTGGCCTCAGCTGGAGCGGATCAGACTACACCTATACATCGGTGGATGTGGACGCAGATAATCGCTTCTTTATTCGCGATAACAGCATCACGGGAGGAGCCGCAGGAGACAATTCGCAGATCACCATCGTCTTTAAAGACGAAAAGGGCACCCTGCATGAACGCACCACCGCCGTCAACGACCGTATTGCACCGGTGATTCGCAGTGCCGCCTATGAGCGGCGTGAAAGCGGCGATGATATTCTGGATGTCATTTTTTCTGAGGATCTGGGCAGCACAGGAAGCAGCTCTCCCTTTGATGTGGACAGAGCCATTCTTCCCGAGGTCCGGCTGATCAGCCATTCCGGCGCCAATGCAGTGTATGCAATACCCCAAAATGCCGATCCTTTAGAGTTTGGTGATTCCCTCTGGATTCGCGGCGGAGAGGATATTGGCGACAGTGACGCAAATGAACAGGTGCGTGATGATAATGAACGTGTGGAAATCTCCTACCGACGCGTAACAGAGCTTTCCGGGGCATACTATCTGGATACGGATTCACGCCCCGACGGCTATATCGATGAGGTTATCCTCACCTTTGACACGCCCCTGCCTGACGATATCAGCCTGAGTGAAGACAAAATCTTTCTCCCCGGTCACCGGGCATTTACAATTGCATCCGCACAAAACCGCGGTGCAGACCACATCGTTGTCGCCGTTGCGCAGGATGAAAGCGAAGTATCCCCGCAGACCGTTGTTACCTCTGAGGATATTCTGTCCATTGAAAAAACGGATATTTCCGATACCCTGATGATTGGTACCCGCGAAGGTGTGCAGATTGCAGACAGTCTTGCCCCGGTAGCTGTCCGGGCGGTATTTATGCCCGTGGATGATCAGGGGCAGGACCGCCTTATCGATACCCTGCGGGTTCATTTTTCAGAACCAGTGGAATCCCTGGACCGGGATGTTCCCTTTGAGCTCTCTTCTCCACATACCGGAACCTACCGCCTTATCTACGAAGATTTTGCTGATGAAGGCGCGGTCTGGAAAGCCGCCGTGGACTATGATAACAACGATCACTTCCCTGCCCACGGCGATTCCCTCTGGGTTTATGAGAACGGCGACGTACGTGATGAAGAGGGTAGTGTACAAAACAGAAACACCGTACCCGTTCCCCTGGAGCTGGGACGTTTTGATCCCGGATTTCGCGTGGGTATCACGCCAAACCCCTTCGCCATGGAAAATTTCGATGAGGACTCCCTCTATCTTCGGGTGGTGGAAGGCAGACGGCCCATACCGCAGGATCTGCGCGTACGCATGACAATCCTCGACCAGGTGGGAAATCTCATTGCCGATTTTTCTCCCGGTGATATCGGGCCTGTTGAGAATAACATGATTACCTTTGGATTCAAACCACAAAACAGAGCGGGAAGAAGGCTTGGACGCGGATCCTATTACGCACAGATCAGGCTTTCATGGACATCCGGGGAAGGGGCTTCCCAGCAGGCACGCAGGGATATCATGATCGGTATTCAGGAGGATGTCGGTTCGGAAGAATCCCAAGACAATGGAGATGATGAAGGCGGCGAATAAACAAACCGCTGTATGAAATTACAGGGAAGCGGTATACTGTGCCGCTTCCTTTTTTGTATCCCGATAAAAATTTTTGACAATAAAAATTATTGCGTTTATTAAAACAGACAGCTTTTAATTCAGTATTGCATAATAAACCCGTTGTCCAATATTCAAAATACGCAAACATACTGCATCATAATGCGTATTATTTCTTTTATAATATCACTAATTGATTCCGACAAAGAGATTATTTTTTGCTATATTATAGGTAGCCACCCTGAAATGGGACACCACAAAAAAAGGAGAGAATCATGTCATTTCTTACGCTCGCAATTGCTATACTCTGCGCTATTTCAACACCCCTATGGAGTGCCGACGGTGGAATCCGCATTGACCCCCTTGATCCGCCCTGGGAAGGTGAGACAGAAAACGATTGGACGTGGTTCAAAAAAAGTCTGCAACTGACCAACGAAACAGGCGTAACCTGGCAGGTGGACGGCTTTCGCGCCACATGGCCCAATTTTACCGGGAATATGCAGCGAGACGACAATGACTGGCTTGTACTTGTGGGTAATGTTGAAAATTTTGACGACGGCTACGGCGAAGACCGATGGACCATAAAAATGACCGACGTCACCGGACCGGGAGAAAATGAAGGCCCCTTAAAAACAATCCGTCCAGGCGCGGATATTTCGTTGAATCTGCAAATGAAAAATACTCCGCAAAACAATTGGGAGCCAATTCAACCCTTTCAGTACCTGATAAAAACAGGAACCTTTGGCAATGACTACGGCTATATCGATCACCCGGGAATCTGGATAGAGGAGCTTGAGGACACCCTGAAAAAATATCACTCTATGAACGACATTGATTATTACGATGAAAACGCCTATGTCCCAAACTCTCTTGGACAACGGGGCGGTCCCTATTCCGGCGGATTTATCGACACCTGGATGACTCAGGATTCCCTGAACCCCATACCCGTAACGCAGCTGCAGGTATATTTTATGGCTGAAGACGAATATTTTACCATGAACGGATGGGCTTCCAAATTCCGCCCGGATATTATGGGACAGCACACTCCCGCCGGAGAAGGGCCGCTCTATACCATGTCCCTTGCCATGGCACAGGAATACATGAATGTGGATATGCACCTTATGGCGGCCATCGGCTCCCATGAATCCATGGTGGGGCTGGAGCAGTTTGAACGTCGGGACGGCGGACCACTGGAATCACGTGGAACATTCTATTGCCACCCTTCCAGCCCCGAAGGCCTTACCGGGTGGAACGGCAGTCAGAACATTGGAACCATGCACTATATTCAAAAAAGTTATAATGCCTATGCCTGGCAGTCGTACCGACGGTTTTTCCCCTATGATGATCAGGGGCATTTCCGCACGTACTTCAAAACACCGGGCTCCCCTGGTGAGGACGGCTATTGCGGCGGAAATAATGCCACCATTGCCAATGCCTCATTTCTCAATACTCTTTATATGTGGTACGGTTTTGATCTGTTTTACAATTCAACCTGTTTTGACTACCGACGTATTGCCCCGCAAATGACTGATCAGGAATTTGCTGCAAAGCTGTTTATGGCATCCTGGAACGGCGGATGGAATGTCGGTCATGAACAGCTCCTCTACGAATTCCATGACGGCGACCGCGATGCCCTGCTCAATAATCCCGATGTTACAGAAGATGTGGCAAATAATGGGTACGTAAAAAAAGTACTTCCCACCCTTCGTGCTATTCTCGGGGCCCATTTTGATTCCCCCCTGAATCCGGATAACGCCAGTGCACGCAATACCGAAATCTACGATGAGCATATCACAAAAGAGCAGGTAGCGGAGTTTTACTTCGGAATGAATGTTGATGCAAGTGGAAACTCCCTGGGCACTTCCGTAGAACTTGGAGAGTCTGGAAAACTGGGTATTCAGGGCCTGCTGCAGCATTTCCGCATGTCCGATGAAGAACGCCGTGAAATCTGGAACAGTATCAACCGAGCCTATAATATGATGAAGGGAGAGTCACCGTCCACACAGGGTACCGACTATATATCCCTGCGCTACGACTGGATCACCCTTATGCGCGTGGTAAAATATGAAATTAACCTCGACAGATCAGTCCCTATCTACTCAGAATTTATCTCCTGGGTGAAAGAGCACTCCAAATGCGACCGCATCGAAGGGATTAATACCCGTGATACCATATACCCCTTGGTTCTTATTGATGAAAGCTCGGTCAGATTTGATGCCGACGGAACCTTTATTATCGAAGCGGACGCAGAAAAATTTCACCCCGAAGATCCCGATCTGGTTGACTATTTTGATAATCGTGACGAGGGTAAAACTATCGAGTGGACCCTGGATGAATACTGGGAAACCTGGAATACGGGGCATGTGGTATCAACCGAAGATATACACCCGGATAAGCCCCATCTGTCACAGAAAGGACGATACCGGGTAGAAATTCCCGAAGCTGTATACCGCGAAAAATTCGGCGACAAGCCGGGCAGGGGCTGGCTGCGAATCAGCGATCGCAACAGAAATTCCGTGGTCCAGCGGTTTGATATACCGGGAATAAAATATCCCCGATTTAAGGCCGCGGCCGCCTTTGACGCAAGTGGTGACGGGAAAGCGGATTCTGTGCATATTCACCTTATCCCCGTGGACTCCGATGATGAAGAGGTCTTTGATGTGGAAGAATTTGATTCACTCCTCCACGCCTGGCCGTCCCCATCCCCTCTTGTGGATTTTGACGCCACTACCATGGATCTCAATTACGGGGAAGACTGGCTGTCAATAAAAAACCCGGCTCTTCAGCGGGGGCACGGCCTCGGTGCTGTCAAAATAGAATACCCCTCCATTGAAGATCCGACATGGATAGACGAACTCATGAAGACCATAGAAGGTCCCATGATCGACAGTGTGGGCCCCGCTGTTTTGGAGGCTCCTCAGCCCGCATACCGTATGCCCGCTAACGACACCGAAAATGATACCCTTATACTGGAATTTTCCGAACCAATTGCAGACCTCAGTACGGGACAGGCGCATCTGTCCTTTAAGGCTACGGACGGAAACACAGAAGACATTACCACCCGTGAAGTGACTGAGAATAACGGTGAATATACCTTTATTTTTGACCACCGGAGCCTGATACCCTATGACTCTGTGCGAATTTCTCCCGAAGGCCCCGTACGGGATCTGGCAGAAAAATCAAACCCTGCGGCGCCTCATAATAACTGGCAGCCCTTTATCAGCGTAGGAGACAATGACCCAACCTTCATAGAAGGCTACCATGGAGACACGCAGGGAGATGGACTGGGCGATTTTATCCGATTCAGTTTTCAAATTGCCGCCGGGGATACCCCCCTTACAGATGAAGATATTACTCACATCACCTACAATATTGACGGACAAAACGAAACCCGGGACAAAGATCACGGTGATGTAACTATTGACAAAAACGATCGCCGGGTTGATATTACCATCACCACCGACAATATTGCCGGAGCAGCAACAGGAATTGCACGGGTACACTTTTCAAAGGAAGGTGAGGAATCTGAGCTGCCCGGAACACTGGCAGACCGCACCGGTCCCGCTGTTTCCATATCTCCCCAGCCTACCTATCGTATGCCCGCAGAGGATACCCAAAAAGACACCCTGGTACTGGAATTCAGCGAAGCACTTGGCCCCATTACACCGGGGGAAAGACATCTGTCATTTAAGGATGCCAAGGGAAACACAGAGGTTATTACCACCCGTGAAATACAGGAAGATGGTGGTAAATACACCTTTGTCTTTGATTATCATCGTATTACTCCCTATGATTCGGTGCGCATAAACCCTGATGGTCCCGTTGTGGACCAAGCTGATGAACCAAACGGGGCAAAAGATTATACTCTCTGGCGCCCCATTAAGAGCATCGGTGACAACGATCCTGAATTTATCTCTGCCTCCCATCAGGATAGTGAAGGTGACGGAATGGGAAATCAGATATACTATCGTTTTGAGATTGCCGCAGGAAACGCCCCCTTCGACCACACCCATATTACGGATATCACCTACGATATTGACGGACAGAATGAAACAATTCAACCCGGCGACGCAGGCGTTTTTATTCAGGAACAAAGTGATACGGTCCTGATCATCATCGACACCGATGATATCACCGGTGATGCCACGGGAGAAGCAACGGTCTTTTTTGATAATCAGGGTGAAACTGCAGAACTTCAGGGCTCCATTGACGACCGCACTGGCCCCGCTCTTACTGACGCAGTCTGTCTGCAGCAGGATGAAAACCGTGACCGGGATACCCTGATTTTTGATGTAAGCGAGGCTCTTGCCAATGATATTTCAGCAAAGGGCACCTATTTTTATCTCTATAAGGGCGCCGAAGACGGACCGCAGGAAGCACTTTCCGTTGCAGAATTTTCCCATGTGGAAAACACCGAATACCGCGCCGTAACCGATAAAAACATCATCGAACACGGCGACTGGATACATTTTATCCACGATTCGGGCATTGAGGATCCCCGGGCAAATCCCCCCCTTGATATCAACCAGAAAATTGAAATAGATGTCCGCGGCGGCATTGTTCCCGCAATTACTGAAGCAAACCTCTTTGACACCCGGGGAGATCAGGCGGGCCGCCTCGACGGACACGGCGACTCCCTTGCCGTTGAGCTGCGCCTTTCCGAAGACCCGCGGGCACTCACCGCAGATGATATTGTGGAAGTTGGCCTCAGCTGGAGCGGATCAGACTACACCTATACATCGGTGGATGTGGACGCAGATAATCGCTTCTTTATTCGCGATAACAGCATCACGGGAGGAGCCGCAGGAGACAATTCGCAGATCACCATCGTCTTTAAAGACGAAAAGGGCACCCTGCATGAACGCACCACCGCCGTCAACGACCGTATTGCACCGGTGATTCGCAGTGCCGCCTATGAGCGGCGTGAAAGCGGCGATGATATTCTGGATGTCATTTTTTCTGAGGATCTGGGCAGCACAGGAAGCAGCTCTCCCTTTGATGTGGACAGAGCCATTCTTCCCGAGGTCCGGCTGATCAGCCATTCCGGCGCCAATGCAGTGTATGCAATACCCCAAAATGCCGATCCTTTAGAGTTTGGTGATTCCCTCTGGATTCGCGGCGGAGAGGATATTGGCGACAGTGACGCAAATGAACAGGTGCGTGATGATAATGAACGTGTGGAAATCTCCTACCGACGCGTAACAGAGCTTTCCGGGGCATACTATCTGGATACGGATTCACGCCCCGACGGCTATATCGATGAGGTTATCCTCACCTTTGACACGCCCCTGCCTGACGATATCAGCCTGAGTGAAGACAAAATCTTTCTCCCCGGTCACCGGGCATTTACAATTGCATCCGCACAAAACCGCGGTGCAGACCACATCGTTGTCGCCGTTGCGCAGGATGAAAGCGAAGTATCCCCGCAGACCGTTGTTACCTCTGAGGATATTCTGTCCATTGAAAAAACGGATATTTCCGATACCCTGATGATTGGTACCCGCGAAGGTGTGCAGATTGCAGACAGTCTTGCCCCGGTAGCTGTCCGGGCGGTATTTATGCCCGTGGATGATCAGGGGCAGGACCGCCTTATCGATACCCTGCGGGTTCATTTTTCAGAACCAGTGGAATCCCTGGACCGGGATGTTCCCTTTGAGCTCTCTTCTCCACATACCGGAACCTACCGCCTTATCTACGAAGATTTTGCTGATGAAGGCGCGGTCTGGAAAGCCGCCGTGGACTATGATAACAACGATCACTTCCCTGCCCACGGCGATTCCCTCTGGGTTTATGAGAACGGCGACGTACGTGATGAAGAGGGTAGTGTACAAAACAGAAACACCGTACCCGTTCCCCTGGAGCTGGGACGTTTTGATCCCGGATTTCGCGTGGGTATCACGCCAAACCCCTTCGCCATGGAAAATTTCGATGAGGACTCCCTCTATCTTCGGGTGGTGGAAGGCAGACGGCCCATACCGCAGGATCTGCGCGTACGCATGACAATCCTCGACCAGGTGGGAAATCTCATTGCCGATTTTTCTCCCGGTGATATCGGGCCTGTTGAGAATAACATGATTACCTTTGGATTCAAACCACAAAACAGAGCGGGAAGAAGGCTTGGACGCGGATCCTATTACGCACAGATCAGGCTTTCATGGACATCCGGGGAAGGGGCTTCCCAGCAGGCACGCAGGGATATCATGATCGGTATTCAGGAGGATGTCGGTTCGGAAGAATCCCAAGACAATGGAGATGATGAAGGCGGCGAATAAACAAACCGCTGTATGAAATTACAGGGAAGCGGTATACTGTGCCGCTTCCTTTTTTTATTTCAGTAATTGTGCCATAAGTATAACATTATAATATCGATCATCAACCCATACGGCATCCCGTTTTATTCCTTCTTTTTTAAAGCCGCATTTTTCATAGAGTCTACGGGCTCGCTCATTATGCTCCAAAACAGACAATTCAATGCGATAGAGTTTTTTCTCTGCGGCCCAGTGCAGAATCTTTGTGAGCATGGTATACCCAAGACCCTGTCCACGGAATTTTTGCGCAACGGAAATGCTCAGACTCGCAGAATGCTCCAACTGGCTGTGTGTATAGGGTAGCAGGGAAAGGGCGGCAATCATTACATCCTCAGAATATGCGAGGAGAAAACGACCGCCTGCAGTTTTATGGAGTCGAATGTATTCTGATTCTGCCCGGGGACGGGGTTTTGGTTTATACAAAATATAGGGAAGATGCTCACGGTATAAGCTATGATAATACCGCTGTATGGCGTCAGTGTCCAAATAGTCTGCATCTTTAAATTTTACTTCCATATACCCGCAGCGCCTTCAAAAATCTATATTATCACCATTGTAATATATACCAAAGACCCACGGCATATGGGACACTAATCATCGGCGGTTTTGTTTCTGCACAATACAGCTGCCGTCACCGGAAATATTACATGACAGTGCAGACAAAAAACTTTCGTACGAATGGAGATGCTCCTTGAATCTGCTTATTTTAATACTCGCCGGGGGAAAAGGTACCCGGATAAAACATCTTCTTGATGATGATGAAAAGATAAAACCCATGCTCAAAGTGGAAAGAAAACGCCTGATAGATCATGTTCTGCACACAGTTTCAGATATAGATGCTGACAAAAAGGTCTTAACCTATCCCTCCAGAGAGTATGACATTTTAAATACCCATCTGCGCAAAAAAAACATTCCAATGCTGTTTCAAAGGGGAAAACAGAGAAAGCTTCCCACTATTCTTGAGCTACCCTACCTTCTCTTTATGCAGTATTTTTTATCGGATTCAAAAAAAGAATTACGCTCCTACGATGCCATTTTGACAATGCCCTGCGATATTCTGACCCACAAGGATGAGATGGAGGAATTTATCGCCCGGTGGAAAAATACCACGCGTCCCGGAATCAAGGAAATCCACCTGTTCTCCCGAAAAACCGCCTGCTGTGACAGCGGGGATTATTTTATGAAAGACTCCCGGGATGTCATTACCCGCTACAGATCAAAGAAACCCAAAGAGTACGATAGCGACAACGCCTGGATTCATGCTCATCAATCGGGAATATACATATTCTCCGCAAACCTTCTGAGAAACCCTCTGACATTTGTATCCGGCCTCAAAAACATATCCACCCACATATATCTGTCATCAAAGGGATGGATGGACTACGGTACCCCGGAAACAGTGCAGAGAATAAAGCAGCCCGTCTAACCATCTTTTTCAGAATTCTGATTCTGCTGACGCACCTCATGCTCTTTAGGAATAATAAATATACCCAGTATATAGGCAAAAACAACTAACGGCCCGGGGGCTATGGTGAGCCCCATAAGCACCACGGCAATACGGATAAGGGTGGGGTCCACAGAGAAATACTCCCCCAGACCTCCACAGATACCGGAAATAATATAATCACTTTCAGATCGATACACGCGTTTCATATCTACTGCTCCTTGTGAATTTTATAAATTGAAAATCCCAGCGGCGGGAGGCTGAGGCGCAAAGTGTTTGGTCTACCGTACAGCGAATCAGGTTCCGTGTAAGCTCCATTAAAATTACCCGTGCCTTCACCGCCGTATATCTCCGCATTTGAATTAAAAATTTCCTCATAAAAAGCTTCATCATCAACACCGAAGCCGTATTTATGGCGAATTACGGGAGTAAAATTAAACACAAAGAGCAATTCCTGATTCATTGAGGGATCCTTACGTTTAAAGGCAATAACGCAATGATCACGATCCTGATAATCAACCCATTCAAAATTTTCTCCATGGCTGTAATCGTTGTTCCACAAAGCTGAATAGTCCCGATACACGCCGTTGAGATCACCCAGCATCTTCTGAAGCCGGCTGTGAAAAACGCCGCATTGGGATTCATCAAGAAGCCACCAGTCTATTTCACGTTTTTCATACCACTCACTGCGCATGCCGAATTCACCGCCCATAAAAAGAAGCTTTTTTCCCGGATGTCCGTACATCCAGCCGTAGAGAAGGCGCAGATTCGCAAATTTCTGCCAGTCATCGCCGGGCATTTTTTCAATGAGAGATTTCTTTCCGTGAACCACTTCATCGTGTGACAGAACGAGCATAAATTTTTCTGAGAAGGCATACCACAGACAATATGTCAAATCTCCCTGATGGAATTTGCGGTGAACAGGATCCTTTTTGAAATACTCCAGAGAATCGTGCATCCATCCCATATTCCACTTAAAATTGAACCCCAGGCCACCCTGGTTTGTCGGAGCTGTAACACCGGGAAAGGCCGTACTTTCTTCGGCAATGGTAAGAGCTCCGGGGAAATATTTATGCACCACATCGTTGGTATTGCGCAGAAATTCTATGGCTTCAAGATTTTCAACCCCGCCGTAGTGATTGGGTATCCACTCACCGTCCTCGCGGCTGTAATTTCTGTACAGCATGGACGCAACCGCATCAATACGAAGCCCGTCAATATGAAATTTATCCAGCCAGAATACGGCGTTGGCCACAAGAAAATTCTTCACCTCAGTACGGCCGAAGTTAAAAATCAGAGTACCCCAGTCCTTCTGATATCCCTCACGGGGATCCTCGTGTTCGTATAAATGAGTACCGTCAAAAAAGGCGAGTACATGCTCATCCTTGGGAAAATGCCCCGGAACCCAGTCAAGAAGAACGCCGATATCATTCTGATGCAGATAATCCACCATTTCCTGAAAATCCCGGGGCGAACCGAACCGGTGGTTAATGGCATAAAATCCCCCCACCTGATACCCCCAGGAAGGAACAAAGGGGTGCTCCTGCACGGGCATAAACTCAACATGGGTATAATTCATTTTCTTCAGATACGGCACCAGCTCTTCGGCAATCTCCTGATAGGTGCAGTAGTCGTCATCCTCCTGAGGGCCCTTCCGCTTCCATGACCCAAGATGTAGCTCATAAATTGACATGGGAGCGTTTTCCCAATCGGTTTCACTCCGCTTTTCCAACCATAAATCATCATTCCAGCTATGCTCATCAAGAGAGGTTACTATTGTTCCGTGGTGCGGAAAGGGCTCCTGAAGATACCCGTAGGGATCGGTTTTGAGAGTAAGATGTCCCGTGCCGCATTTACGTATTTCGTATTTATACACTGTTCCCTGACCAATACCGGGCATAAAAATCTCCCAGACACCGGAGGCTCCGAGCATACGCATGGGATGCTGCCGACCGTCCCAGATATTGAAATCCCCAACAAGGGAAACCCTGTCTGCATTGGGAGCCCATACCGTAAAAAGAGTCCCATCAACGCCGTCAACGGACATATGATGAGAACCCATCACTTCATATACGTAGTTATTTGTTCCCTGATTAAACAAATACAGATCGTCCTCGGACAATACCGGCAGAAAAGAGTATGGATCCGGCCGTACCACTTCCTCTCCGGTATCGAAGGTTACGGCCAGGTCGTATTTGAAGAAATCCTTTTTCGGCATATACCCCGTAAAAAGTGCCGTGCCTTCAATGCGGTCAAGAACTTTCAGGGTACGGTTTTTTCCCCGTTCCCGTACTTTCACCGCCGTGGCATTATGCTGAATAGTCCGGACGGATATCCCCTTCTCATCCTGATGCATACCAAGAAGGGAAAAGGGATCTTTCATGGCATTATCCAGCAGGGTCTGTATGTGTTCTTCGCTCAGGATTGAATTTGTATCTGTGGGCATAGGTATCTCCATAAAGTGGTGTTTTCCACCGGCACTGCCGCCGGTATTAAATCATCAGTACAGAATAATATAGTAATATACCACGGGTGTCAAGCCTCTTTGTATGAGAAAAGATAATAATTGTTGCAAAAAAGATCACTTCCATCCCCTGTTTTGCAGAAAGAAATGTGCGCACTGCCGCCGTGGATTATACACATTCATACCGGTTATATTCATCCCACAGGCATCAGCAGAAAGGTGAAGCACTTTCATCAATCTGCAGAGTAAAAAAAGATGCAAAACAGCTCTTTTTGTAGTAGATTATTGATAGTGAGGATAGTTTTGTATTACAACAAGGTGGGGTACACAATGACTTTTTCAGCGATCGTCTTATTATTTCTTTTTTCATTTTCCTTTGCAGAAACGCAGATAACCGGCTCTCTTTCCCGGGATGGAACAACAATAATGCAGTTTGTTAATCCGGGCTACTCTGTAACAGATACACTCTATAATAACAAAACCTATTCCATGGTTTCCTCCAAAACCGGCCCGGCAGTAACCCTGGATAAGGGTGCACCGGAACTGCCCGTTACATCCACAGCACTTCGCATAGACAACCTGCAACCGGGGCGCATCACTATTTCCGATACATCCTACACCGAGCGTTCTGTTTCACCCATCCTGCCCTCCCCCGGTAATATTGCCATAAGCCAGCGGGATACGGCACACCGGCCTGAAGGTTCCGTTTATTCTCAGGATGCGTGGTATCCCGCTAATATTATTGAACAGGAAAGCCCCTATACCATGCATGGAGCTCACGGGGTCGCCATCAGTATCCACCCCTTTCAGTACAATCCTGCACAGGGGAAAATCCGCATAATTGATTCGGTCACCTTTGCCATGGAAAAAACCACCGCTGCCGGGCCTGCATCAGAGAAAACATCTTCCCCGTCCCGCTCCTTTTCTCCTGTTCTGGAAAGCCGATTTCTCAATAATTCAGCCTATGCTCCACAGAATTTCCGGGATACACCTGACAGAATGATAATCGTTACTCCGGCCAAATATATGGATGCCCTCAAACCGCTTGTAACATGGAAAAATCAACGCGGGCTGAAAACGGAAGTGGTGGAATACACAAATCAAAGTGTTGAGCAGCTGATTTCACTCTTCAGACAGGAATACACCAGCGCCGAAGGGCTCTCCTATGGCCTTATTGTGGGAGATTTTGAGGATATACCTGCCCATATTGATGTCTATCAGAGTGATAACAGCACCGAACGGGTTCCCGCAGATCCGGTCTACGGGATGCTGGAAGGGGATAATAACTATCCAGATATATTTATTGGACGGATCTCCGCTGAGACTGCCCAGCATGTTGAAAATTATGTACAGAAGGCACTCCGCTATGAAAAATATCCCGATCCCCGTGAAAACTGGTATGCAAAAACAGTGGGTATCGGCAGTGATGAGGGTAATCCTTCGGACATAGCCTATATCCGACATATAATGAGCGGCCTGCGGGATTACGGGTTTACCACTCTGGATTCCATCTATCAGGGGATCAACGGAAACGAAGCCAGCTTCAGTCAACACCTCAACGAAGGCCGCAGTCTGGTAAACTACATGGGGCATGGGTATCCCGATGGATACAGTTTCTCCGGTAACCAGTTTCGCTATACCTCAAGCCATGTCAGTCGGCTCACAAATCAGCACAGGCTTCCCTGGATTATCCCCCTGGCCTGCAATGTGGGCTCCTACCGGGGACGCACCTGCATCTCCGAGGTGTGGATTCGAAAAGCAGACGGCGGAGCCATAGTCTCTCCGGGTTCAAGCCCTCTTATGGACTGGTCTCCTCCCCAGACTGCTCAGCTGCATATGAATACCCTTATTGAATCTGATGACAACCTCTCAATCGGGGCGATGTTTTATGCGGGCCTTGCTCAAATGCTGGATACAGACGGTAGGCGGGGAAATAAGACCGCCCGGACATGGGTGTATTTCGGTGATCCTTCGCTCTATTTTTTCAGTGCTCAGCCGGAAGAAATATCCATCACCCATCCGGATAATTTCGGCACCGGGGATAATACCATTTCCATTGACGGAACATTTCCCGGGGCACTTATATCAATCTACGGAGAAAACAGCGGAATTCTGGCCGTCAAAGAAGCAACCGGGCGATCTGAAACCATTTCATTTACTGCGGACAATTCAGAAGACAGCCTCTACATTACCGTAACCGGAAAAAACCGGGTTCCCTATCAGGATGTTATGTATGCCGGCATGCGGCACGAGCTGAGCCTGGATACAGAAAACGGCGAAATCAGTACCGACCCCGATGGCAGTCATTTTGAAGAAGGTACAGAGGTAACCCTCACGGCCCTCCCGGAGTATGGATTTGAATTCAGCCACTGGAGCGGTGACCTTACGGGCAGCAGCAATCCCGCAACCATCATCATGGACAGCGACAAAAGTGTTTCCGCCCACTTTGAGGAGGGGGTCACCTATACCCTTTCTGTTACCGGGCAAAACGGCTCCGTGTCAGTGGAACCTGACTATGAACGGTATGAAGAAGGTGAAGAGGTTACCCTTCACGCCGCACCGGATATGGGATATATTTTCGGGAACTGGGAGGGTGACAGAAACGATGAAGCCGCTTCAATTACGGTTATTATGGATGAAGATATGTCTCTTCAGGCAGCCTTTGAAGAACATGGGTATGTCCCCATGGATCAAGCCGATCTATCCATTGCCGACGTTTCCTCTGAAGACGAGTGGGGAGACGGACGCCCGGCACGCAACGTACTGGACGGTGACAGTGAAACCGCGTGGTTCACTCACTGGGAAGACCCGGCAGAGGTTCATCCCCACGAAATTGTCATTAAGACCCAGTCACCGGTTTATATTGGCGGCCTGCAGTATACTCCGCGCCAGGACAGCGAGAACGGCCGCATAGACGAATATGAAGTTTACGTCAGTACGGACGGAGAAAACTGGGAGGAACCGCATATTACGGGCCGCTGGGAAAACAGTACCGATGTACAGGAAGCAGCCTTTCATCCCGGAGTTGTTGCCTCATACATCCGTCTTATTGCAAAATCCGAGGTAAATGGTGAGGTCTGGGCATCAGCTGCTGATATTGACGTCCTCTACGACCCTCAGGTATCGCGCATAGAAAAAATATCAGCCGCCCCCGTTGTTGAAATTCAAGAGGCTTTGGTTCATATCAACCGCGATTCCCCCGTGACAATCCAGCTTCATTCAGTAAACGGACGTGCTGTTAGCACGCATACCACCGCGGGATCAGAGGTTGTAAATCTGCGGGAAACAGGAGTTTCAACCGGTGTGTATATTCTTCGTATTCTTGACGAAGCCGGCACTGACTATCTGACACGACAGATCTATATTCGATAACGAAATTCCGGGAAGGGAAGGAATACTCTTTCCGAATTCAGATACAAAAAAGAGGCGGTCTTCCGTCTCTTTTTTTGTATCATCCTAAATTCCGCAATTGAGATTGGTTTTCGAGGTAAAACGGTCCTGAAAAGATATAGCAAAGTCAGTAAAAGTTGCTCCAAGATCCAAATGCGGAGCATTAGATTTCAACCACGAAATAATCCGTTCACACCACATTTTTATTTTTTCTCACAGACCGATTGCCTCCTTTTTGTGTCGTACTGATTTCACTGATTGTGCAGAAAAGAGCATACAATTTCCTGAATATATGGGATATCCCTAAAACGTGCGGTTAACATACACCCCACAGGCATATCACGCGTGAAACATCACCTTGCTGCTTTTTCGAGGTAGAGGAAATCCTTCTAAAAAAGTATCCAAAGCTCCACGGTCATTTATACACACAGCAAAGCCTATAGATCTACAGGGCGGGGTACCTTGCTTCCCCTTCATATTATTTGAGAGAATTTGGCGGTCGGTGAAAATTCAGGCTTCATTGTCTCACCTGTTGGGTGAAGGAGATAATTTCTATTTTTTTTAACAAGAGGTGTCAGCACCACCGAAAAGAGACGCTATGCACATTGCTCTCATCCTCTTATAATTTGCATCCTCCGCATTTCTTCCCGGAATACCGTATACCAATTCAGTGCGGATTTTTCCCCTGCAGATGATAGGGAATATCCGCATGGAACAGTTGACAACAGGAAAACAGGCCAGAGTCTGCCACTCATTGAAACCAGGTTCTCTGACATTTAAAAACGGAACAAGTCCTAAAGAAAACTCAGTCCTGAGTTTCCCGCCATTCTCTGTCTGCTCTATGAAATGTATCCAGCCATTCAACAACTTCCGGTGAAAGTGTCTCCTCTGAGAGAACATTATACGACACATCAAGATATTCATCAGGTGAAATATCGGCAATCTGAACGGGTAAGTTATTCAGGGAGTTTCCAGAGAGAGACAGATAGCTTAGATTATGTAAATTCCGAATTTCTGCCGGTAAATCATTCAGGGAATTCCAAGAGACATCCAGATACTCAAGACTGATGATATCCCAAATTTCTGCCGGTAAAACCTCCAGGAGATTAAATTTGAAATCCAAATGCTCAAGATTGCTGAGATTTTTGATTGAAGACGGTAACGTGGTTATGTCGTTCATATATACTTCAAAAGTGGTAAGCGCAGACATATTTCCTATTTCCGGGGGAAGTTCCGTAAGAGCATTTTCATTGAGAAGTAACCTTTCAAGATGTGTAAGATTCCCGATTTCCGGGGGAAGTGCGGTGAGAATATTGGTGTTGAGATTCAGCCGTCTGAGACTGCTGACATTTCCGATTTCCTCCGGTAATTCCGCAAGTTCATTGGCACTGAGATCCAGTATTTCAAGATGCGAAAGCCCCCCTATTTCCGGGGGAAGCTCCTGTAAACTGTTATCCCCGAGATCCAGGGATTGTAGACCCGTAAGATTTCCGATCTCAGATGGAAGAACGCTCAGGCTGTTTTCAGATACAGAGAGATGTGTAAGATGGGACAGATTTCCAATTGCAGGAGAAATTTGGTTCAGGCTGTTTTTATTGACAAACAGTGTATGAAGATTGCGTAAATCTCCCACTTCCGATGGAAGTTCCTCAAGGGAATTATTACCGAGCACAAGGTGTTCAAGATTTGAAAGACTCCGTATTTCCACAGGAAAGTCCTTCAGATCATTACTGCCCAGATACAAGGTCTTACAACCGCTGAGTCCGCCAATTTCCGAAGGAAGTTCGGAAAACCTATTTTTTTCAAGACTCAGAATTTCAAGATTTTTGAGAGTAGCGATTTCCGGGGGAAGTTCTTTCAGCAGATTATCACCGAGAAGAAGACTGAAAAGGTTGGAGAGGCTTCCTATTTCCGGAGGAAGTTCGCTGATAAGATTATCACTGATACTTAATACTGTCATCTCACTCAGATTTCCAATTTCCGGAGGAATTACGTTAAGCATACTGTAGGTAACACTCAAAAACCGTACCCGTCCATCTGTAAGGGTAACACCGGACCAGCTTTCCATTTCAGCTGTCGTATCCCAATCCACCTTTTCATGTTTCTGAGCCTTCATTAATGCCACAAGAGCCAGGGAATCACTCATCCGTGACGTCCGTTGCAGTGTAATAACGCCCATATCCGCAGTATGTTCATCAATCTCCCGGGAATGTACTGTATACCCGGGAAAACTGAATCGAAGGGTATCAACCTCTGCAAAAGACTGCGGCTGCTGCGCATATTCAGCTGTCTGAAATGACTCCTGAGCCCCCACTACAGAAGCGCGCCCTCCCACCAAAGCAATTTTTTGTTGTATTCCGATACGCCCCACAGATCCTCGCAAAATATGCATCCCCGCAGCATAGCCGTTCAAATTCAGAATATGCGCACCGGCGGGCAGAATGCCGGAAAAAAGCTCTTTCTGACGCCCCGAAAGCGTAAAAAGAGAAAGATGAACCTCCCGTGGGTGGGTGAGGGTAAGGAACAGTTCACCCGATTGTATGGTAAGGGCAGACGGGGCAGGATCCTGATCAAAAACAATCCCTGTGGGGTTTTTAATTTCAAACTCCCCCTCGTCATTTGTAGTTGTTGTCGTGCCGCTCACTGCCAGGCGAACCCTGACCCCCGCAAGGGGAGTATCCTCTGAATCAACCACGGTACCCGTGATATATCCTGCAAGGCCCGCATGAGCTGCAATCAGTAGAAATACGACACATCTGATCATAGGACATTACTCTCTGAAAATATGATAGAATAACCTGATAAAATACCCTGTTTCTGAATAAAGTGCATAGTGGTATTTACTATTTTTCAAGACGCTGCCAGCAAATCAGCCTATGCAGGATACACCTCATACGGATCTGTGCAGAACCCGTGCCGGCGCTGCCACTATTACTTCCACCTCCACTGGTGCGGCTGCGCTATCGGCCTTGTTATTCCAGAACCGAAGGGTACGCTTGACGGTATACCTGTTCGTGCTCCCACCATTACAGGTGCCATTGGGAGAATTGAAAAAACGCAGAAAAGATCAGAAGAATCTCTTCACCCTCCACTGCCTACTGAAAAAAGGCGCCTCCTTTACGGCTCCAGAATTTTTCCAGGGCCTCATTGGGGCACTCAAACCGCCGTCCGGCAATGTCCAGACGCCATGCATGGAGAAAATAGGACTGGTTATCCATGGCTTCGCCCCCATATTTTCTGTCTCCCACAAGGGGGTGATTAATTTCAGCAAATGCCGCACGGATCTGATGTGAACGCCCGGTGATCAGCTCAATTTCACACAGGGTCTTTCCCGCAAGAACTTCACGGGGGACATATTTTGTATGAACATATTTTGCCCCCCTCTGTTTTTGTGCGCTGAAAACCACCCGGTTTGTGCGCCTGTTTTTACTCTGATAGCCGCACACCTCCCCCGCCCGGTGAATATGCCCGGCCGCAACGGCAAGATACTGTTTACGGATTTTTCCTTCCCGCATATACCGGTTCAGATACTGCAGTGATTCATATCGTTTACCAAAAAGGACAATACCGCTTGTATTTCTGTCCAGACGGTTAACCGAAGAGGGAGCAAATGTCCCGGTTATGGACGTGCGCAGATAGTGATGTACGCGGGCAATAAGGGTGTCGCTGCCTTCCCTACTGTCGGGATGGACCAAAAGCCCCGCCGGTTTATGCACCAAAAGAATGTCAGCATCTTCAAAGACAATTGTAAGCGGCCGGGAGCTGAATACATGTTTTTTGGGGGCCCGAAGGTCCTCTATCACCGCATCGTTGAGCCGAATCTCTATTTCATCCCCCACGGCGATGATTCTGGCGGGCCCGCTCTTTTCCCCATTGCACCGAATTACTTTTTTACGCAGCAGCTTCTGAATATTCCCCGCCGTTGAAGCGGAAAGATACTTACCCAGAAATCGGTCCAGGCGCTGGGGAGCCTGATTTTCATTAATTTTTATTTTTCTCATAATTTACGCAGCAAGGGTATTATTTTCTATTCTGCGGCTTTGTTCCATACAGGGAATATATATGAATTTGCTGGAAATAAAAAATCTGCGTATCTCCTTTGGCTCCTCACGCCCCCGGATGAAAGCCGTTGACGGTCTGTCCCTAAGCATTAAAAAAGGTGAAATTCACTGTCTTGTGGGTGAATCGGGATGCGGAAAGTCTGTCACAGCCCAAAGTATTCTCCGCCTTATCTCTCCACCGGGACGCATCGACTCCGGAGAAATTCTCTATAACAACAAAAACATCCTTACCTGGGATGCCTCCCGAATGCGTGCCTTTCGGGGCAGTGAGGTGGGCATGATTTTTCAGGATCCAATGAACTCCCTCAATCCCGTATATACCTGCGGTAATCAGGTGGCCGAACCGCTGATAACCCACAGGGGGTATACTACAAAACAGGCACGGACACGGGTACGTGAACTGTTTGAACTTGTTCATATAGAGGATCCTGCAGTCCGCATCGATCAATACCCTCATGAACTTTCCGGCGGTATGCGTCAGCGTGTTATGATCGCCATGGCCATGGCCTGCAACCCCGCACTTCTTATTGCCGATGAGCCCACCACCGCCCTGGACGTAACCGTTCAGGCACAGATCCTTGCGGTGTTACGGGATCTGCAAAAACGCCTGGGAGTTTCCATTCTTTTTATCACCCATGATCTGGGCATTGTTTCACAGATTGCCCACACCACCACCGTACTCTATGCGGGGCGTAACTGTGAATCAGGGGCCACACAGGATATTCTGCAAACCCCGCTGCATCCCTACACACAGGGCCTCCTGCAGGCCATTCCCCGTCTCAATCCCAACCCATCACGACTCATTCCCATAAAAGGAGCCATAGAGGATTCGGAAAAAGGTGCTGAAAAATGTCTTTTTGAAAACCGCTGTCCCCATGCAATGGATATATGCCGGCAGAAAAAACCCCGGATTTCCTACCGCGGCAAAAGAGCGCTGCACTGTTTTCTGTACGGAGGAACGGATGATTCTTAAGGCACAGGGCATATCCACATCTTTTGATATTTCCTCGGGACTTCTCAGAACCGGGAAAAAGGGGGTTATCCATGCGGTGAAGTCTGTGGATCTCACCCTTGGAGAAAATGAAACCCTGGCTATCGTGGGCGAATCAGGATGCGGCAAATCCACCCTGGCACGTACCCTTTTGCGGTTAACCGAACCAACGGCAGGGACCATACACCTTCTGGGAACAGATATTACCACCCTCTCCCAGCGAAAACTGCGACACCACCGAAAACACATGCAGATAATTTTCCAAAACGCCCTGAGTTCTCTTAATCCCCGCTTCCCCGTCATAAAATCTGTAATGGAGCCCCTTGAAATTCATACACATCTTTCCCCAAAAAAAGCGCGAAGCACCGCTGCGGCATTACTGGAGCGGGTGGGTATAGAAAAACAAGCCCACGACAAACTGCCCCATCAGTTTTCCGGTGGACAATGCCAACGCATCGCAATGGCCCGCGCTCTGGCGTTACGACCGAAGTTTATTATTGCCGATGAAGCTGTCTCCGCCCTCGATGTATCTGTGCAGGCGCAGATACTCAATCTACTCGGAGATATACAAAAGGAATACGGGCTTTCCTATATTTTCATATCCCATGACCTTGCCGTGGTAAATCAGATATCAGACCGGATTATGGTGATGTATCTTGGCGAGATCCTTGAGCAGGGAACAACAGCCAGGGTTATAACAGAACCGGAGCACCCCTACACAAAAATGCTCTTACACGCCGTTCCCGCCCTGGATACACCGGGAAGGCGGCAGGAAAATATCATAGCCCCTCCCACGGCTCCGCACTCCCGCAGCGGATGCCTGTTTTATAATCGCTGCCCCATGAGAAGGCCCGATTGCAGAGACCTGCATCCACAGCTTGAAAAAAAACAATCGGGCAAATATATCCGCTGTCACTATGTGGATTAACCATTTCTCAGAAAATTATGGAAATACGCCGGTGTCCATGATAGTATATTTAAGAGAAACCCTGTGGAAATAAACCAAGGAGAATCCATGACAAAAACATCTCTTTCCTTTCTCTGCATTTTTTTTCTGCTTTTAGCCGTGGGATGTTCTTCCAGTGAGGATGAAGTATCACAGGAGACAAGTCAGTTTACCGATGAAGAAGGAAGACTGGGGCTGCGACAGATACAGGCATGGAAAAATATCAATCCCGAACTGAATTCCCTGTCACAAACATATATCGATTCCCTCTCCGATGCATCACAGGATGAACGGGAAGAAATCACCTCTGCCTACACCCTCAAACGGGACAGCATTTGTACTGTAATGGGGCTTTCCGGCGGATATAACGAATATATGGACATCACCCGGGATCTGCGCAATCCCGAATACCGACACTTTCTGGACAGCCTGAATCTGAACCTCAATTAAGACTTCCATAAAATTTCATTTTTGCTTGTTTTCCCGCAACTCGACATATATATTATGTCCGCAAATTGTGGAAGCGAGTGTGGTGGAATTGGTAGACACGCCAGACTTAGGATCTGGTGCCGCAAGGTGTGGGGGTTCGACTCCCTCCACTCGCATTCAGAGGTACTTTCCGTTACAGATAATGAAAATCCAAATTTTAGATATTCGGAGGCATGAGTGGATACTGTGGTAAAATCTCCAGAGTCCTGCAAAAAGACTATTGAAGTAGAAATTCCCGTTGATGACGTAAACCGGAAATTCGAAGAAAAAGTCAAAAAATACGGCAAGGAAGTACGGCTTCCGGGGTTTCGCGCGGGAAAAATACCCGCAAAGATCATCAAATCCCGTTTTGGTGATTCCATTCGGGCGGAAGTGATAGAATCACTCATTAATGAGACCTACACAAAAGCCTGTGCAGACAACAATATAACCCCCGTATCTCAACCGGTGATAGAAGACCTCAAAACCGAGGATGAGTCAGCCCCCGTCTCTTACAAAGCCGTGGTTGAAGTTGACCCTGAAATAGAAATCACGGACTATAAAGATCTGGGAATCTCCCTTGAGGAGGAAGCAACCACGGACGATGATATCAACAGCGCACTGGAAAACATCAAAAGCCAGTTTGCAGAATTCTCCGACCTTAATCGCCCCGCTCAGGAAGGTGACTTTGTCACGGTAAAATATTCCGAATTCACCCTTGACGGCGAAAAAAGCGACGAAAGTCCGGCTCCGCAGTTTATCGAGGTCGGAAAATCACCCCTGAAAGAACTTGACGATACTCTGAAGGGAATGTCTCAGGATGAGGAAGCGCAGATAACCCTAACCTTTCCCACCGATTTTGCCCGAGAGGATATGGCCGGTAAGAATGCAGAATTCACCGTGATTGTTGAAAAAGTCCAGGAACGCAGACTTCCCGATACTGACGACAAAAAGATTCTTGACATGGCGCAGGTAAAAACAGAGGATGAGCTGATTGAACGCATCAGAAAAGACATTGAGAAGCAGAAAGAGAGTACTGCCAAAAACACTGCATACGACAAAGCCATTGATGCTATTCTTGCCAGGGAAGGAAATGATTTTGACGTTCCGCCTTCCCGTATTACTGCCTATATTCAGCATATAATGAAGCAGGAGGAAATGTATTACCCGCAGGGCAATCAGCCCTCTGCGGAAGACTACCGATCCCGCTTTGAAGATACGGCAAAAAAGACTCTGAAGCGTTTTCGTATTCTTGACTATATTGCCAAAAAGGAAAAAATCAAGGCCACCAAAGAAGAAGTTGATGCCCGTATTCAGGAATTGGCAGATCAGTATAATCAGGATTTTGATGTCATCAAGGATACCCTGCGGCAAAACGGCACAACCATCCAGCTGCGTGAAGATATCAAGCATGAAAAAGTGCTCGATACCCTCATTGGCAAAAACGAGTGGCCGAAAAACGATTAGCAAAAGCTTTTTATTTTCAGTAGTGAAGGAGAGGTTTTTTTCAGCCTCTCCTCTTTTATTTCAGGTATTCCTTTGTTTTACCGCAGAAGAAAATTATTTTATTGGGGTTGAAATCCGAAAGAAAGGTAAAAAATGTCTACATTAGTTCCCATGGTAGTTGAAGATACTGGACGGGGCGAACGCTCCTACGATATATACTCACGTCTGTTAAAAGAGCGGATTATCTTTATCAGCGGTGAGATCTCCGATCATCTGGCGAACCTGATCGTCGCCCAGATGATATTTCTTGAATACGAAGACCCTCAAAAAGATATCACTCTCTACATAAACACACCGGGTGGATCTGTTTCTGCAGGACTCTCAATTTATGACACAATGCAGTTTGTAAAACCGGATATATCCACCATCTGTGTTGGCCTTGCGGCAAGTATGGGCGCGGTACTTGCAGCAGCAGGGGCACAGGGCAAACGCTTCTGTCTCCCCCATTCAAAATACATGCTCCACCAGCCCATCGGCGGAACAACAGGGCAGGCATCGGATATTGCCATCCATGCAAAGGAAATCATCAACGTCAAGGAAACCCTGACAAAGATACTGACAAAGCACACGGGAAAAAAGAGCGCCACCATAAAACGTGATACGGAACGGGATAAATACATGACCGCTGCGGAAGCAAAAAAATACAACCTCATTGATGAGATACTGGAGAACCGTAAGTAGATATGACAGAAAAAAAGGATATAAAGTGCTCCTTCTGCGGTGCCCCGGCAAAATCAGTAAACAGCATGATCACCGGCCCCGGTGTTTATATCTGCAACGAGTGTGTTGACACCTGCAGTGAGATTATTCACGATGAGGAGTCTGATGCACCGGGCAAAAAAGGCGGTGACAAAACGACAGTCCCCGATTATAAAAAACTTCCCACTCCCATGGAAATGAAGGTACACCTCGACCGATATATTGTCGGTCAGGAAGAGGCCAAAAAAGGGATTTCCGTTGCGGCGTACAACCATTACAAGCGTATCTACTCCCGTATGGATCAGGGTGAAGTGGAGCTGGAGAAATCCAACGTACTCCTTTTGGGGCCAACTGGAACGGGTAAAACGCTTATTGCCAAAACCCTGGCTTCTATGCTTGAAGTACCCTTTACCATTGTTGATGCCACGGTATTTACCGAAGCGGGATATGTGGGTGAAGACGTGGAAAACATTCTCGCCCGGCTGCTTTCGGCTGCCGAGGGAGATACGGAAAAAGCACAGCGCGGTATAATCTACATAGATGAGTTTGACAAGATTGGGCGTAAATCAGCAAATCCCTCCATTACCCGTGATGTTTCCGGTGAAGGGGTGCAGCAGTCTCTCCTCAAAATAATTGAGGGAACACAGGCACAGATTGCCCCCAACGGCGGACGAAAACATCCGGAGCAAAAACTTACGGAAATTGACACAACGGATATTCTCTTTATTTGCGGCGGGGCCTTTGTGGGCCTTGACGAAGTAATTGAAAAACGAACCTCCCGCGGTGGAATGGGCTTTAACAGAGAGGTTGTCGAGGAAAATTCCAAAAACGAAGACACCCTTTTGCAGCTGTGCGAACCCGAAGACATTATACATTACGGAATTATTCCCGAGTTAATTGGCCGTATTCCCGTGCTCTTTGCCCTGACGCATCTGGACAAAGACATGATGATGCGTATTTTGAAGGAACCGAAGAATTCGCTTTTAAAGCAATACGCAAAACTCTTTGAGATGGACAATTGTTCCCTCGTATTTGAACCCGCAGCCCTGGAAAAAATTGTTTCCATTGCCGAAGAAAAGAAAACCGGCGCCCGCGGCCTGAGAAATGTTCTTGAATCGGCCATTACCCCCATTATGTATGAACTTCCCTCGAAAAAAGATATTCGGGAAGTTATCATCACGGATAAGGTAATCGAAAAAAAAGGAAAACCGGTCTATAAAAAATAACCCTTCCACTGGATCAACGTATGAGTAATGCAACAAATATCCGGTATGATGAGAGTAAAATAAAGTCCCTGGACTCCCTGGAGCATATACGCCTCCGTTCGGGGATGTACATTGGACGGCTGGGAAACGGTTCTCACTATGACGATGGAATCTATGTCCTCCTGAAGGAAGTGCTTGATAATTCCATTGATGAATTTATTATGGGACACGGCAGGGTCATCACCATTGACCGGCAGGACCATATGCTCAGAATACGCGACCGGGGACGGGGCATACCTCTGGGCAAGGTGGTGGACTGCGTCTCCGTTATTAATACGGGTGCCAAATACAACAACGAAGTCTTTCAGTTTTCCGTAGGCCTCAACGGTATTGGTACCAAGGCGGTCAATGCCCTTTCCAGCCATTTTCGGGTAGTCTCCTATCGGGAAGGTGAGTACCGGGAAGCCATATTTTCACGGGGAAAGCTTCTGAAGGAAAACAGCGGCAGTGACAGCACCGCTGAAAACGGAACCTACGTTGAATTTATACCCGACAGGGACATTTTCGGGGACTACGATTTTAATTCCGATTACATAAAAAAACGCTTGTGGAATTATGCATACCTCAACCGCGGTCTGCGCATTGATTTTGACGAAGAAACCTTTTATTCCCGGGCGGGCCTCAAGGATTTACTTAATTCCGAGATAGAGGATGATCAGCTCTATGACATCTGTCATTTTCGCGCTGATGACAATAAACTTGAATTTGCCTTCACCCATACGGAAAATTACGGCGAAACCCATTTCTCCTTTGTAAACGGTCAGTACACCAGTGCAGGCGGGACTCATCAATCAGCCTTCCGCGAGGGGATTCTGCGCGGTGTCCGTGAATATTTTGGCAAAAACTACTCCGCTCAGGATGTGCGTGACGGCCTTGTGGGAGCAATTTCCATCCGCATAATGGACCCGATTTTTGAAAGTCAGACAAAAAATAAGCTGGGCAACCGTGAAGTCCGTAAAATCATTGTGGACCCCGTAAAGGATGCGGTAAATGATTTTCTCCATAAAAACAGTGATACCGCGGCGATCCTCGAAGAAAAAATTGATAAGAATGAAAATCTGCGCAAAGAACTGGCCAATGTCAAAAAGAAGGCCCGGAAAATTGCCAAAAAGGCCTCTATAAAAATCCCCAATCTCCGGGACTGCAAATACCATATTGACAGCAAGACCTACGGAAAGGACACCACCCTCTTTATCACCGAGGGACTCTCCGCTTCCGGTTCCATGGTGGCAGCACGCGATCCGAACACCCAGGCTATTTTTTCCCTGAAGGGAAAGCCCAAAAACCTCTACGGCCACAAACGTGATGCAATTTATAAAAACGACGAGCTCTATAATCTTATGATGGCCATGGGGATTGAAGATAGTATTGAAAATATTCGCTTCAAAAAAATAATTATTGCCACCGATGCCGATGTTGACGGGTTTCATATCCGTAATCTTCTCTTAACCTTTTTCCTTAACTACTTTGAAGAGCTGGTCCTTGAGGGGTATATATTTATCCTCGACACACCACTGTTCCGGGTCAGAAATAAAAAGGAAACCCTCTACTGCTACAGTGATGAGGAAAAAGATGCGGCATTGAAAAAACTGTCCAATCCCGAAACAACACGCTTCAAAGGACTTGGAGAGATATCCCCCGATGAATTCGGTCAGTTTATCGGTGACAACATCCGACTGGTGGATATTCAGCTTGAATCCCTGCACCGGGTAAAAAGTATATTACAATTCTACATGGGGAAAAACACCCCTGAAAGAAGAACCTACATCGAAGAAAATTTAGTATAACGAGGCACAGTGGCACACACTCCCCTATCAATTGACGAGCTCATAGAAGCGGTTATTGGCACCTGCCGTGAGTACCGGGGAAATACATCTGTCACCGCTGAGATTCAGGAACTTACCGCCCTCAAAAACCGTCTGTTTCGCGGAGAAATCAGAATTGCCCTTATCGGCCAGTTCAACCGGGGAAAATCAACCTTCCTCAACAGGCTTATGGGAGCCGATCTGCTGCCCACATCCGTGCTGCCTCTCACCTCCATATCAACTGAGATAAAACACGCCCCCACTCCGGGATATGCCGTTCATTTTACCCGGGGGGAAACAAAAAAGGAAGACTGTCCCGCCGATGAAATCGCACGGGCAATCCTGCCCTTTGTGGCGGAAAAACACAATCCCAAAAACAAAAAAGATGTCGACTTTGTGGAAGTATTCCATACCTCTCCCCTGCTCAACCACGGAACGGTATTTATCGATACTCCGGGATTTGGGTCCACCCATATTCATAACACCAGGGCAACACTGGATCTGCTCAAAGAATGTGATGCCGTGCTTTTTATGCTCAGTGCCGACCTTCCCATAACACAAATCGAACTGAATTTCCTCAAAACCGTACTCCCCCATATTTCCCGTCTTTTCTTTATCTACAATAAAATTGATATTCTGACAGAAGAGGACAGGTTAGAAACCACGGAATTTATTCGGGATACGATCAGCACCAAAATCCCTCCCCGGGACTTCCGCCTCTATGAAATTTCAGCGCTCCAGTCTCAGGGAGCATACCGACGCCATATGCTCACCCTCTGGCAGGATCTTTCTGATTTTATTCAGAAGGAAAAATACTACTCCCTGGCCCAGGCCCTAGACACCAAATACACCACCATTCTGAACCGGATACTATTTAAGATCGGAATGGACATAAAAAAAGACACCCTGCAGATCCAGCATCTTGAACATAAATACGACGCAATCCTGCAGGAAGAGGAAAAGATAACTGCGCTTATAACCCGTCTGGAAGACCGCTTTTATGATTATATAAAAACCCTGACCGTATTGACGCCGAAAAATATTCATATGACCCTTCTGCAGGAAATTGACAAACTGGGAATCACAACGTATAAAAAATACCGCGATTCAAAAGCGCTCTTAAACCGTGTCATTAGTCTTACTGTGGAAGATATCATTACGGATGTATCGAAAAAAACATCGCGCCTTATGGAAAAACTCTTTGAACATCCGGCGTGGAAACAGTTTCGGGTCAACAGCCGGATACACTTCTATCCTCCATCTTTGCAAAAGATGTCGGCCCGGATGGATCTGCACTTTTTTATTCCGGAACAGGAAAATTTCGGTCTCTTCTCAGACCGGAAGAAAAAAATACGGGACACCATTACTGAAACATGCCGAAAAGCATCGGAAGATATAAACAAAAAAATGTATACCCATCTCAAACAGAATTATGACGTTTTTTTTGCTGATCTGAAACAGCGAATCAATGATTTTTATGAGGGCGAAAAGGCAGACAAACACACGCCGCTGGAGACTGTCTGCCATGAGCATGCAGAAAAAGAAAAAATCCTGGAAACACTCACATCCGCCCGGGACACCAAACAGATATGAATCACAGGGTGCTTATCTCAAAAAAGGAAATTGAAGAACGCGTACAGAAAATCGGCGCTGATATTTCCCGTGATTATCCACGCGGTGCTGTTGCTGTAGGCCTGCTGAAGGGCGGTTTTGTTTTTATGGCGGATCTTCTGAGAACCATATCCGTCCCCCTGCGGGTTGATTTTCTTACCACTTCATCCTACGGATCAGGTACCCAGAGCAGTGGAAATGTAAAAATAATTACCGATATTGACTGCAATATCTCCGGAGAAGATGTGCTGTTGGTGGAAGACATTGTGGATACGGGCCAAACCCTCCATGAGGTGGTTCGCATGCTTTCACTGCGCAATCCCGCTTCCATCAGAATCGCATCATTTCTTGACAAACCCTCACGGCGCATAGCACCGGTTACTCCCGATTACCACTGTTTTGAAATACCCGATACCTTTGTCTACGGCTACGGCCTTGATTACGGTCAGAAATACCGCAATCTCCCCTATCTGGCCCATCTTGATCCACCGATTACAGAGTAAATAAAAAACCCAGAAACGCTCCGTAAAGCACACTCACCAGTGGATTTGACGTTATGGGACAGGTTCCCGTGGAACATCCCACCAGACGATACAGCAAAAAACCCGCTCCGGCACCAAGAACTATTCCTATTATCTGACGCATGGCATCTCCTTTATGTGACTCTATGCATACATCATGCCATACCTCCACCCCTCTGTTTTCGGGCCGAAAAAAAACAGCGTGTTGCGCTGCAACGCATACAGGCCGCAATTATGCACCGATGCATCGGTTTCCCCATATCAGCGCGGCCACTGAGATGTTGAACGAAGGCTGATTAATTGTGTATCCGTAATGATAATATGATCAAGAAGCTCCACGCGCAGAAGGGTGCCCGCGTCTTTTATCTGGCGGGTGAGCTCTGCATCAGACTGGGAGGGACGGGGTGATCCGCCGGGATGATTATGGGCAAGGATTATTGATGCCGCCTTTATATCAAAGGCAGCCTGAAATATTTTTGTGGGATATACCGTGCAGTGATCCACGGTTCCCCGTGAGATTATTTTGGGATGAATGATGCGGTTTTGATTGTCGAGAAACAAAACCACGGCAAACTCCTCACGGAGATTTCCGTAGGTGAATTTCAGATACTTATATACATCATTCTTATTCTGTACGTAAATACGGTTTTTCATTCCCTCGGAAAGACTGAGGGTCCCCAGATCCTTAATAAGGCTGATAAGAGCCGCCCCGCGCGGGGTAAGGCCGCATTCCCGGATAATCTCCCCCGAGGGCGCAGAAAGAAACCGATGAAAACTGCCGTAAATATTCCATATTTCCTTCGCCTTTTTCTTTGTATCCCTGCGGGGAATGACATAGGTGAGCAACAGCTCAATCAGTTCATATTCGTAGAGTGCTCCCGCTCCGTTTTTTATATACCGGTTCAGCAGTCGTGCCCGATGCC
Organism: Fibrobacterota bacterium; assembly: GCA_051745755.1. Taxonomy (GTDB): domain Bacteria; phylum Fibrobacterota; class Chitinivibrionia; order Chitinivibrionales; family Chitinivibrionaceae; genus Chitinivibrio. Next base: position 11,590 of record JBNJEI010000018.1, on the reverse strand, counting down.
CCTGTGAATCCATGTGTACTCCTTTGACTATTATTCATGAAATGAGTCCAGTATTTCCAGCATCTCTTTTTTTGTCTGTGACCGGAATATGCGATTGCGCATTCCGGTGGCTCCCGGAAGTCCCTTTATATACCAGGCAAGATGTTTTTTCATATCTTTACAGGCTTTATCTTCACCGTAAAACCCTGCATAATCCATAAAATGCGTACGCGCGGTTCTCAAACGTTCTGACCGGGAGACCGGGGCATAGCTCCCGGTAGTTACCAGGCTTGTGATCTGAGAAAAAATCCAGGGATTTCCATAGCTTCCCCGGGCAATCATAAGGGAATCGCACCGGGTCTCATCGTACATTCTCTGTGCATCCTCCGCAGTGGTTATATCCCCGTTGCCGATCACCGGAATGGAAACCGCCGCCTTCACCCGGGCGATACGCGACCAGTCAGCCGAACCTCCGTATCCCATGGATCGGGTCCGCGGATGGAGAGTAAGTGCCGCTGCTCCCGCCTCCTGGGCAATTTTGGCAAAGGCTACATCCACCAGATTATCCTGTGTCCAGCCGGAGCGGATTTTTACCGTGACGGGAATATCGCAGGCTCTCACCATGGAAGACAGTATGGAGTAAAAAAGATCCTCATCCTTTAAAAGAGCTGATCCACCGTTTTTATTCACCACTTTCTTTACGGGACAGCCGGCATTGAGATCGATAAAATCCGGCGCATAATCACGCTGCATTCTCTCCGCAGCCCGGGCAAGACTCTCACTATCGGCACCGAAAAGCTGAATTCCCGCCGGTCGTTCTTCGGAAAAAACACGTGCAATGGCGGCGGTCTTTTCTGAGTTATACTTCAAGCCCGTTGCACTCACCATCTCCGTAAGGACAACCCCGGCACCATGCTGCCTGCATAAGCGTCGGAAAACCGGCTCAGAAATCCCTGCCATGGGAGCTAGAAACAATGTATTTTTAAAATCAAACATGAGGGAAATCTCTAATTATTGTGTAAACCGTTGTTTAAATATATTTTTTACATCCCACCATTAACAGAGTCAAGTAGGTATTAATGCGAATTTATCAGGAAATAACATTTAAGACAAATCCAACCATGATTGCCTCATGGCCGGGAATGGGAAATGTGGGAATCATTTCAACAGACTATATTCGCAGCAAAATAAGCGCAGACGTACTGGGTGAAATAGACATGAGTCACTATTTTGTACCGGATTCAATCATCGTTGAAAACGGACTGGCGGAGCTTCCCGAAATACCCCGGGCTGTACTGTATTATCATACAGATCCGGACCTCATTATTTTTGAAAGCAACGCCCAGATTTCCGGTAAGGACGGCCTTTCCATAGTGAAAAAACTCATACACCTTGCAGTGGAATACAATGTACACCGCATATTCACCACCGCTGCCTTTGCAAAGGATGTATCCCATAACACACGCCCCCAGGTTTACGGTGCATTCAACAGTGAAAAAATGCTGAATGAATTTTCCGGCTCAGGGGTGGAAGCCATGCCCAACGGCTATATAGCCGGTCTCAACGGACTTGTTCTCGGTATCGCCTCAAATTATGATATAGAATCAGCCTGCCTGCTTGGTACCATTCCCTCCTTTGCCACAAACCTCTCTTATCCCAAGGCATCTCTTGAGATAATCCGGCTTCTGGAAACTCTTCTCGGTCTTTCCACGGATAAAAAGGAACTGGAACGCAGCATCTCCCTGGTGGATGCCCAGTTTTCTGAGATAGAAGACCGCATTCGGCAATACTATCCCGATGCAATGAAGGAGAAAGAGGAGGAAGAGGACTGGCACGATCTTGTGGAAGACAGCGAAGTGGATCATGAACAGGAGGTCCCCCGCTATATCATGGACAAGATCGAAAAACTCTTTGAGGAAGTAAAAAAAGACCGGGACAAGGCCCCGGAACTCAAAAAAGAACTGGATCGCTGGAACCTGTACGAACTCTATGAACACCGGTTTCTCGATCTGTTTAAAGATGACAACAGAAAAGATACTCCCTGATGGCTTCGGTTCTCTTTGTATGCCTTGGAAATATCTGCCGTTCCCCTTCCGCACAGGGAGTAATGGAATTTCTTGTCCGTGAAAAAAACTATACCCCTCACATTACTATCGATTCTGCGGGCACTTCGGCGTATCACACGGGGGAACCTGCCGACAGCAGAATGCAGCGCCATGCCGCCCTACGGGGCTATGAGTTAACAAGCCGGGCACGGCAGTTTACCCCGGCTGATTTTGAATCCTTTGACATGATCATCGCCCAGGACAGAGCCAATCTGAAAACAATTCAGCGCATGGACACAAAAAGCCGTTTTGGCCATAAAATTTACCTGATGACGGATTTCTGTCTCACTCGAAATGATGCTGAAGTTCCCGATCCGTATTACGGAGGTTCTGCAGGATTTGAACGGGTTCTGGATATCCTTGAAGATGCCTGCAGAGGCTGTCTTGAATATATCAAAAAGGAGTATACATGATCAATCCGGAACAGCTTCTCGGTGAAAAAGTTGTTCAGAAAAGCTCCCTCGGCGGCGGCTGTATCGGATCGTCGCAAAAAATCACCACCCAATCGGGACGCAGCCTTTTTATAAAGACCTATCAAACACCCCATATTGCCCGTGAAGAAGCCCGGGGCCTCACAGAGCTTTCAAAATGCCGGGGCCTGCATATACCGGAGGTTGTTGCCCGGGATGATCGAATGATTATCATGGAATATATTGAGACAGCTTCTCCAAAACGGCATTTTTTTGAAGATTTTGGAAAGGGGCTGGCACAGCTGCACCGTATCAGCGATACCCATCACGGATTTGAACATGATAATTTTATCGGCACCACTCCCCAGATTAATCTTCCCCGCCGTTCCTCATGGTGCGATTTTTTTATCGAAAACCGTCTGGACTACCAGGTTGAACGCGCTGCACACGCCGGGCATCTGGTCACGCAGGAATACCGGGAGTATAAACGCCTGCGGGAAAAAATTCCGGAACTGCTGGCGGGCACAGAGGAACCGCCGGCCCTGCTTCACGGTGATTTATGGGGTGGAAACTATATGTGCGACCGACATAACCGCCCGGTGATATTTGATCCGGCGGTATATTACGGACACCGTGAAGCAGACCTTGCCATGACCAGCCTCTTTGGACGTCTTCCCGCCGAATTTTACTCCGCATACAGTGCAGAATACCCCCTGAAAGAGGGATATGCACGCCGGGAACCACTCTATCAGCTCTACCATATTCTCAATCATCTCAATCTCTTTGGCAGGTCCTACAAACGCAGCGCCCTCTCCATAATCCGCAGCTACCTGTAAATACACTCCGTGGAGATCGGCGGTAGGGCACCGGGCGGAAGCAGAGCATTAATACACATAACCTTTTCATAGGAATGGATATCTTCGGTTCTGATACGCCGCGTCTGAATCGTGTTGCTGTGAAGCAGTTTTTCCCGCATTATCCCCCGTAAAAGCGGAGTATCCGGAGTGTACCATGTCTGTCCGTCAAAAAAACAGACATTACAGTAATAGGTATCGCTCACACAACCGTTTTTTTCAATAAGAATATCATCAGCATCTCTGCGTCGGGCAAAAAGAGCAGCAAGATTTCTGCGGTCTTCATATTTGAGGCTGTAGTCGATTTCGTCATGGGTGACAATCTGCAGAGAGGCAATAATCTTTTTTTCGTAGGGGGTTATGGTGCAGGAAATAATATCTTCTTCATAGACAATACGCGCCTTCCATACTCCCCGGGAGGGAAGCTGTTGTTTTGAAAAAAAATCCCGCAGATTCACCGTGCGTTTCCCGCCCAAAATTTCCATACTGCGCTCCATACGCTTTTGATGAAACGGCAGGGCGCACACAACACCCCGGGCAATTCGTATACTTTCAATCAAGGGGGACATATATTTTGTCCTTCATCTCTTCATATTCCCTGTAAGGATCACTCTGGGCGGTTATGCCGCCGCCGCTCTTATAATATACGTGTGTGCCCCGCTGTTCAATAAAACGAATATTCACACAGCTGTCCAGAGACGCCCCGTCAAAAAGAAAGGATACCCCCGTATAAAACCCGCGGTCATGGGTTTCAGCCGCCTCGATAACCCGCAGGGTTTCTGCCTTGGGAGCCCCCGTTATGGAACCGGCCGGAAGCAGTGTATCGATAATATCACCGAGATTTTCACGCCAGGAAGGTGAAAGGTCACCGGCAATATGCGAACTCACCTGAAGCAGGGATTTCCTGTCCGTTGAAATATGATCCACATACCGAAAACGGGGCACCCGGACATTGGTCGCCACCCGACTGAGATCGTTTCGCAAAAGGTCCACAATGGTGGCATGTTCCGCCTGCTCTTTTCTATCCGCAAGGAGCGCTTCCTGTGCCCGGAAAACGGCCGCATCAATGGTGCCTTTCATGGGATAGGTACAAATGGTGGTATCATACATCTGCACAAATGTTTCGGGAGAAAAGAATGTACAGTGCCCGGGAAGATAGACCTTGTATTTGGCACGGCTCATGTGATACAGCTGGGAAAGGCTCACCGTGGACTCAAGGGGAGTTTCCACGGTATAATTGGCAAGATAGGTATTTCCCCGCATAAGATTCTTCTGTACACATTCAAATCCACGAAGATATTCTTCAAATTTCATGGGGGTGGGAATAAGGGTGTATTCAGGCGGCACGCCGGGGTAGGCAGTATCTTTGCAGCGGGGAAAATGAAAGCGCAGACCATCAAAGGTCTCACCTTTCTCCCGCAGTATCACCGCATCTTTTTTATAATTCACCATAAGAAAAAAAGGGGTTTTCTTTTTTCCCAGATAATTAATACGCTTCCGTATTTTTTTATTGATAGGTCCCTCTTTTTTTTCCCGTAAAATATATTCTAAAAAGCATAAAAAAGGATAGAGCATGTCGGAATATTTAGAAGAGCTCACCTCCACGGGTGAAAAAACAGGACGTGTACATACGCGGGAACAGATACACAGTAATGGTATCTGCCATTCCACGGCTCATATCTGGATCTACCATGCGGAAAAAGGGCTCCTTCTGCAGAAACGCAGTAAGACAAAGACCTCCTATCCCGGCTATTGGGACATTTCCGCAGCAGGCCACGTAGCCCCGGAGGAAGCCCCCCTTGCCACTGCACTGCGGGAATGCGAGGAGGAAATCGGCCATCGCCCCGAAGAAAACACATGCACCCATCTGGGACGGTTTTATCAATCCTATGATTTTCCTGATAAAAACTACTACGAACGTGAGTTTGTGGATGTCTTTATCTCCAAAACAAATAAGGACCTGCGGTTTTTTTCTGTGCAGCCTTCGGAGGTATCGGATCTTCAGTACATTCAGCCCGAAGAATTCTCACGGCTCTGCAAAAAGAAGAATTTCCACCTTGTCCCGCACTGGGAAGAATATAAAAAAGTTCTGCAATTTCTTGATTTTTAAATCATCCCCATGTATATTTCCTCCGGATTTTGCGTCGTTAGCTCAGTTGGTAGAGCAGCTGACTCTTAATCAGCGGGTCCGGGGTTCGATCCCCTGACGGCGTACCATATACCTCCCCGTTTCTGCGGGGAGGTTTTTGTATCCTGACCATCATCCCCCGTAGGCAGACTTCATCTTTTCCGATGCATCCACACTGCCCGATTTCTCACACAGATTGCCGAAGGCTATCCCTCCCGTTTCAACGCGTATGTATTTCTTTCCCTTAATATGAAACCTACAACCGGGGCTGTTTCCTGAATTAAAACCCTGATGCAGGGAATATATCCTTGTATAAGACTGCATTTGCACACGTCCGGATAATTCACGTTTCTGCACAAAAATATGGGAAGAAATGCCCCCGTATATACTGATAAAACCCCTTACAGAGGAAGGTGGATAATCCTGCCAGCACAGAATCCGTTCCGGGAAAAACCACCGCTCATTCCGACATTGTAAACGGCAGCACCGTACGTGCAAAGCATGTGGGCACCGATATTCCTGCGGGACTCAAAAACATTGTGGGCGGTGAGGTGAGTGGATATGGACCTTCTCAACAAATCCCGCAAAGAAGGGATTTCACGCATGAATCCCCGGACTCAATCCCTCGGAGCACACACCGTGGTCAGTACGTTTCTCCACCACCTCCGTTACACAGGGCGCATGGGAGCTCTCTGTATACGGCACGGCGGTCACCGTGGAAGAAGAGTCCGCTTGTAAATGACTTGCTCCTCCTTTTACTTCTCATTCGTACGGAGTATGCTGAAAAAAGCAGCGAAAAAGCGATATTTTGCATCCCCAACAGAACGGAAAAAGACGATTCAGGCCCGAAGGCGGACATCATCTGCACTATTCCCATGGGGACCTCCACCATCGGACGTACAGCCCGAGGCAAAACGCACTGGGAAGCAGAGAGGTTTTGGCATACGGTACCCATACCCTGCAAAACCGAAACATTCCATTCTTCCCGGATTATACCCCCTCCACGGGGCGTTTTTCTCTGATGATGCAGACCTTTATCTCCGGATAGATTCCCCGATGCCGCCTGCATACCATACCGGCCTACCGGCAGAGTATCCCTGAAAACATCACTGCCGCCGCAGACTGGAACGAATTCGGCTTTCATCCTATACCGAATAATACACCCCTGCAAAATTTCACCTGTCTTTGCACGCCATCCTGAATTCAGCGGAAGCAATTGAGTATATGCTCTGCCTGCACAGGTGATTTTATTTTCACCGATTATTCCCGAATGAGAGCAATTAATTGTATATTTATAGGCGGTATACACCGTGACTGAAAGGGCACTCCATTTTTGGAAAGCAGTGAAAATGAAAACAGTAAACACAAAAAAAATCATCTTTCAAAAACTTTTCCTGCCCCTGAAGATTGCCTTTCTCGTGATTTTCTCCTTTGTCATCTGGCTGTTGATAACCTTTGACTATACCCGTGAAGCCCTGGCCTGCGGACTTGTCTATGCCGTCATTACGGCAGTCTCGGTGCACTCCTATTTTTATAAGGATGAAGTCCTGCGCAGATTCCGGTTTCTGTACCGCCCGGATCTACTCCTGTTTTATCTCCTCCTTCTTATTATTCAGGGATATGCCGGAAGCTTTCATTTGATCTGGCAGATGCTGCGGGGAAATTACCGGCCGGGAATTATCCGCATAAAAACACGCCTGCGCTCCCGTATTTCCCGCGCCCTTCTGGCCAATACCATCACCCTGATACCGGGCACCATGACACTCTGGCTTGATGGACGCCTGCTCTATGTACACTGCTTTGATATTCCCCATACACACTCAATCATTGCGGGCAAAAAAATAAAGGGGCGGCAGGAAGCTCTTCTGGAGGTATTGTTCGGATGAACTGGCTCATATACACCCTTTTGGGGCTTTTGGCCTTATCCTCCCTGCGGATATTTATGGGCCCCTCATTTCAGGACCGGCTTCTCGGGCTTTCCGTTGTACAGAGTATTATGATCGTCCTCTTCTGTATTATGGCCGTAGACAAAAACATCACCTATTATCTCGATCTTGCCCTGCTCCTATCCCTGCTCTCCTTTGCTGAGGTAATAGCCTTTTCAAAACTCCTGCTAAAGGATCGCTCCTTTCTCTCCCATTTTGATCCTCCTTCGACTTCAACGGGAGATGACACCCATGCTTAGTATGATTTTTACCGGACTGGGCATATTCTTTATTTTCTGGGGAGCCGTGGGAATGCTGATTCTTCCCGATATATTTCTTCGGTTTCATGCGGCCACAAAATGCGGCGTAAGCGGCCTTGTCAATATTCTCATAGCCCTTATCCTTTCCGCCCATTCCGCAGAACAGGCGGTAAAGCTGGGGCTGGTTCTCCTATTTGTGCTCCTCACCGCTCCCATTACGGTCCATCTTCTCTGTCTCTCCTTTTTTGATAAAACCCAAAATTCGCCGCAAAAGGAGCACCATGATACTTGAACGCCTTGTGGGAATTATTCTGCTGATATGCTGCGGTGCCGTGGTTTTTGCCAGGGAATCCCGCGTGGCCGTGCTCTACCTCTGTCTCTTTTCATTGTTTTTAAGTTTTCATTATCTCCTGCTGCAGGCGCCGGACATTGCTCTCACAGAGCTTTCACTCGGAGCGGGGTTAACCTCTCTGGTGTTTCTGGTGGCAATCAACAAAACCGGAACATAAAAAAAGGAAGAAGCCATGGTACATTTACGTGATTATTTCTCCCCGGCAAATATGGTACAGATTCAGTCAAACAAACTGAACGATGCCATCAGGGAGCTCTTATGCAGTGCCCTGAAATCGGGAGGGATCACTCCTGATAAAAAAACATGTAAAAAGCTCCTCAGGGAAAAAGCCCTGTCCAGAGGCATTACCCTCACCCCGGGAATTCTTCTGTGCCATACCCGCACAGATCTGGTTTCGGAGATTCAGTTTAAGGCCGCATTTTGCCCTGAAGACCCGCATTTCAGCAAAGATGCGGTTGAGCTGCTGATGGTAATACTCCTTCCCTCCCATGCATCTCAGATGTATTTATCCCTGCTGGCACGCATGAGCCGCTTTCTCAATACAGCGGAATTTGAAGAAGCACGACAAAAGAAAGATGAAGACCTGCTGATATCTGCGGTCGCATCATTTGACGAGGATCTGATATAATGCAGGTAATGATAATTTTGCTCGAAAATGAAGACCTTCTGGAAAAAATCGCGGAAATTTTTATGGAATGCGGCCTCTTTGACACCTCCATTTTTGACGGAGAAGGGGTGGAAACCGTGGCGTCTCAGAAATCGCGGATATTTAATGAAATGCAGCGGTTTTTCGGTAATACCATGACCTATAACCGCACCATTATCTCCGCCATTCCCGATGAGGAAAGCTACCGGATTTTCACCCGGCTTCTTGCGGCGGAGAATATTGATTTCAACGACGGAAAGACGGGATTTCTTATGCTTCTGCCCTGTGTCCATTTTATGGGAGGACGCACAGGAGTATGAAATTTTCCGACTCTGAACTCCTTCACATTGTTATTCGAAAATGTCTGCCCATACTGTTTATGTTCGGATTTTATACCTTCACCTACGGGCCGCTGTATCCCGGAGGAGGGTTTCAGGCCGGAGTTATTGCCGGTACCGTGGCGGTTATTTTTGAGCTTCTCTTTGAGGATAAACTCTTTTCCGACCGCTTTTATATGCTTTTGGAACTCAGCGGACTTATGATACTCGCCGTATTTCTTTTCGGCGGTATAGCACAGGGCATGGGCCCCTTCGGCTATTACTATCATCTCGGGACGGGACAGGGGATTTTTGCCAGCATATTTCTTTATCTTCTGGGCCTGGCAATATTCTGTGAGGTTTTCGGCTCCATGGTGCTGATATTCAGGAATTTTACGGGATGGCTTGATGAATAGGAAAAAAACCATGCATAGTGTACGCCACAGTGTTCTGGTGCTGCTTTTGATTGCCGCTGCAGTACTTCTGAGTACGCAGACTGTTTATATCGGAGTGGAACGCAGCCGCATGGTGCAGGATTTTGCCCGCCTTACACGGCAGTTGCACATACAGAATCTGGTAACCACGGTCTATCTGGGACCGCGTCTGATGGACACCTTTCTGGAGGTTATGGTGGTGATTATGACCGTTATGGGTGTAAAAAGTCTGAGGAATCATCTATGATTTATTATGGTATTGCCCTGATCGCCCTCTACGGCCTTCTGACACAAAAGGATCTCATTCGCAAGCTGATGTGCCTGACCATGATGGAAGCGGTTATTATTCTGACATTCCTGAGAGCAGGACACCGGCAGGGAAATCTGCCGCCCCTTTTGTATCATGATGCAGTCCATATGGTAAACCCGCTGCCTCAGGCACTTATGCTCACGGCCATTGTTATCAGTGTCTGTTTTAATGCCCTGGCGGTGGTGCTCATTGTCAACCTTCACAGAAAACGGGGAACCATCAACGTGGATGAACTCCTATGAACACAGCCAATCCGCTTTTTGATTATGTGTTCACCGGCCTGTCCACTGATGCTCTCTCTTCGGTGGTGGAACAGCTCTGGGTGCTGCTTCCCCTTTTCCCCGTGGCAGCGGCGGTGATGTTCCTCTTTTTTCTCTACGTCTTCAACAGGGATATCTCCCGTCGCCTCCTCCCTTTCTTCCTGGCTCTTTTCGGTATAGTGATCCTCTTTCTGACTGTGGCGGTCAATGTGGGGGATCTCAGGCTTCTTATTCCCCTCAGCCCCCTGCCCTACGCCGTTACCTTCCTGGTAAGCCCGGAAAAAACATTCTTTCTGGCCGCCCTGCTCTTTCCGGTGCTATTCAGTTTTTTCCATCTGCATCAGCTGAACACGGCACATGACAGGATTGTTTTTCTCCTCTATCTCACCGGATGCAGCGGTGTTATTGTCAGCGGCGATGTGTTTAATTTCTTTGTATTCTTTGAGCTTATGATTATGGCCGCCTACGTTCTTATCGCCATAAACCGAAATTATTACGCCTCCATCAAATACATGTTCATCGGTTTTATCGGAGCAACCTTTCTGCTTGCAGCGGTGATTGTCTGGTTTCGTTCGGGATACTATTTTTCCTACGGGGAATTACCGCTTTTGGCTGCAGCGCACCCGGAAAGTATCGGCCTGCTTATGATGCTTTTAAGCATGGTGTTTCTTATCAAGGGCGGCATATTCCCCGCAGCCTCATGGCCCGGCCCCTGCCACGGCTCCGCCCCCACCCTGGCGGCATCATTCTTATCGGGATTTACCACCTTTACCGCGGTGTACGGCATCTATCATTTTGTGATTGTCCCCGCGGAAGTTGCGGGGCTCACCTCCCTTTTGAAAAGTATTGAGATCCTGTGCCTGGTGTCAATCCTGTTCAGCTCCCTCATTGTATTCTTTGAAAACAGGTTTCGCTTTATGATAGCCGCCACAACCCCCGTTTCCGTGGCAATTGTACTTCTTCTGCTCATCGGCGGCGCCGTGGAAGCAGGGCTTATATACATGGTTGTCCATGCATTTTATAAGAGCGGCCTCTTTGTTCTTGCCCACAAAGCCACAGATACCACTCTCCCGGATTTTGAATCCTCCACAATGGTGTGCACCGGGGCTTTGAAAGACACCCGCTTTCTGCGCATAGAAATATCCCGCCCTCTTTTTTGGGTCCTCGCAGTCTGTGTGCTCTTTACCGCAGCGCTTTTTCCCGCCCTGACAGCCTTTATAAAAGATTCAGTACCCACTGATTCACGGCTTACAGACATGCTCATGCTCTGTTCATCGTTTTTTCTTGTGGCGGGCTTTGCAAAGTTTTATTATATTCTCACGCCGGTCAGAGCACCGGCAAAACAGTGGGGTTTTGCGGGTATCTGCTCGGCTCTTTTTGTTCTCCTGTATATTCTGTTCCTCCCCCGGGTGGAGTTTCTCTCACCGGTAAAAATCCTGCTCCAGGCGGCCCTTGTGTATGCCGCTGTGCGGGGAGGAAAGAAACTCTTTGCCGTCCTGCCGGGACTGCACTGCTTTGACAGCCGGATTATCTATAAAACGCTCAATCATGAATTGGTGGCGATTGTGATGCTTTTTGTGGTGTTTAATGTTTTACTGCTGGTTGTGTGA
>JBNJEI010000017.1:0-47103 GCA_051745755.1 Fibrobacterota bacterium | reverse complement strand
ATCAAGGGCGTCAAGCTCATGATCGTGTGCTCCTGTGCAGAAAAAAAGAGCCAAAACACATGTTGTCACTGAAAGTTTTTTCATAGTATATCTCCTTTTTGTATGTACTTTCTCTCATTTTTGAAGCTGAAAAGTTAAAAAACTCATATACTGGAGTGTATCGTACCAGCTTTCCTTGGTATCTGGAATACTATGACGTACAAAGAGGGTCTGAAGGGCATCTTCCCGCAGTTCAACCCCCGCTTTTCCATTTTCGTCAGTACGGGCCACGGCATCCCGTGTACCGGAAATACGAATATCAGTCTCTGCAAGGGGATATCCTTCAAAAAGTACTTGTATGTGTAAAGTATCACCAGTGGTTATATCAGAATAGTTACTAAACGGGACAATCTCCAATTTTTGAGCATGATTTTTTCCCCACACCTCTTCTGAAGGCGTAAAAAAGGTTTTGCTGTATTGCGTGGAAAAAAACGTTGAGTGTACTGTGTATCCTTCAATTTCAGCGGCATCTTTCGGCATTAACTTTTTTCCGTCATCCGTCTGCACCCGATCTCCCCAGCGGGCTGTTGTCATAATAAGGTCGGGAGTATCCTTATGGAAAATGATATTCAGATGGTCACCTCGTTTTTCAGTTCTTGCTTCCACCTCTTTATTAGAGCTGTTTTTAGCTGTTACCGAAGTTATTCGTGCCGGATTGTAGGGATGAACATCATCGGGTATACCCCCCCGTGCAACGGTGAATGTATCTGCACCGTTCTCAAAAACCCAAAGATAATGGGAATACAAAACGGATATTGAAATCAGGCATACCTGTGCCGCACGATTAAAACGGGAATACATCGTCTCTCCTTATAAAATAATGCGGAAAAACAAAAATTTCCCCGCATTTTGGTTAGAATTGATAGGTAAGTGATGCCGTTAGTATCCTGCCGGGATCTACGGTTTGCTGAATCTCTCCAGCACGCATCCTTTGAAAAATAACATTCTGTTCATCAAGAATATTTTCCACAGCGAGTCGTGCGGTGAATCTTTCAAGAAAAGTACGGGACAGGGTCCCATCAAGACTCCAATAGGCATCACTTTTCATTGTGTTTGCCAAATCATAATATTTATCTCCGTACACTGCGGCGTTGAGGGTCGCATTAACAATGCGGTCATTGTGATAGGACACCCGAAAATTCGCTTTGTGCTGCGGATCATGTTCCAGATAATTCCCTTCTAAATCGGGCTGATCTTCGTCAGATTTTATTTTCGAGTTGTTATAGGTATACCCGGTTTGAATACCAAATTCTTCAAAGGGCTGCCAGTCAAGCTCAATCTCAAAACCATAAATATCAACCTCACTGATATTATCCCGTTGGGAGTACCGTATTCCTGCATCCTCATCTTCTTCAATAAATTTTGAGCCGATGTAATCTGTTCCCCGGGATTGATAAAATGTCAATTTCCCCAAAAGGTTATCCATGAAGAAGTGTTCAGCCCCGATATCATAGGAGTAAACTTTCTCCGGTGATAGATCAGGGTTTGAACGGGTAAAAGAGCTTCCCTGTCCGCGAACATGCACTTTGTACATCTCAAAAAGACTGGGGGCACGAAAGCCGATACCCGCTGAAGTCTTAAATGTAGTATTCGGTGTGGTATGCCAGACAACACCCAGAGAAGGTGAGATATTATCATCGGTTCTCTCGTCGTATTCCCGGTCAAAGCCACCGGTTTCACCGATATCCCAGGCACGATGCGTATCCCAGTTTGCGCCGTCTTTGGTTTGTATCCAGTCATATCGCAAACCGCCCGTAAAAAGCAGACGGGCGTCAAAGGTCGACACTGTGGCAGAAACAAAAGGGGCGGCAAACTGCTGCACTCCCTCTGCACCCTCCCGACGCTCATCATCGGTGAGATACGTCACATCGTACACCATGAAGGAGTTTTTGTATGCCGTTCCGGCTGTAAGCGTTATGGGAGAAAGATCGGTAAAGGTTACTTGAAAATCTCCGCCCCAGGTATACGACCCATCAAAATCTTCAACAAATTGAGGAACAAAGTCTCGATTCACCTTTTGCGTTTCTTTATCTGCTCTGTTTAGAAAGAGGGTAGTTGATATATCCAGCTTATCCAGAGAATGGGAGTAATTGAGCCAATATTGATCAAGCATAATTTCGGTATACTCTCCCGGCGTCCCCTGACCGCCTTCCTGATTATAGAAAAGGCCGGCAGCACTGATATGTGCTTCTTCAGATATATCATATCCAAGTTTACCAAAAAGACGGATGTCATCTCTGTAGCGCTTCTCGTCATTTTCTCCGGGATCTTTGGTAACATAAAAACCGTCACTTTGTGAGTAATTTGCTGAAGCAACAAAAGAGAAATCGCCTGCCTGCTGTGAATGTACAGCACTTCCGCCGAGGGTGCTCCCGCTTCCCGCTTTACCCGTCAGGGCTGTTTTGCGTTCTTCTGCACCGTCTTTGGTTATAATGTGGATGGTACCACCCAAACCTTCTGAACCATACAGAGCAGAACTCGGTCCGCGCACCACTTCTATACGCTTGATAGCCTCTTTGGGGATATGGCCCCAGCCAACCCAGGCAATGGTATTGTTAAAATTATCATTTTGCGGAACACCATCAATAAGAAAGAGCACTCTGTTTTTTCCCGTTCCTCGCATCTGAAGTGGGCTGATAATGCCATTTTGATTTAAAAAACGGTGCCTGAAATTATACATACCCGGTGTATTCTGCACGATCTCTTCAACAGTTTCATAGGGTGATTCCTGTATCTCTTCAGCGGTAATCACTCGAATATTCTGTGGAGCATCTGCGGCCTGAATCTCACTCCTGGTCGCAGATATCACCATATCATCCAGCTTCTCCGGTTTAGACTCCTGTGAATACAAAACTGTTATAACAGTACACAGCAACGTAAACACCATAGGAAAGAATCTTTTCATTGCCAATTCTCCTTTTCTATGCATTATTCCGCCTCACGAATACAGACAATTCCCGTGCCGTCAAGCTGATAAAAGGCTTTTCCCGAACAGGCTTTACAGTAAAATGCATCTCCAATTTCATCAGCCTTTGTTTCCATACAGCTCTCACCGCATTTTTTGCAGATCCTGCTGCCTTTAATTGGGGCAAAGCCGGGTATATAGACATCCGGGTTTATTTCCAAATGAAACATCTTTTCAAAGGGAGTGGCAAGCATATCAAAACTCACGGCACAGGAGAGACGCTTAAACTCCGCCACCTTTTCGGGGGTACGGTTGCTCTGTACTATCACCTCTTCAAAGAGCCGTGAAAATTCAGGGTAACGCTCCTGCATGCCCATCCTGTTACCCCGTGCCGATACCCGCACAGCTGCACACACCGTTTCTTTCTCGCGGACCAGAAAGGTGACAGCGGTCTTTCCAAAATCACGATAGACAAGGCCGTTATTTCCAATGGAACACCCCGCCGCATACTGCACACCGTCGGCAAAGCAGCTGTTTGTTTCAATAATGGCAAGAATATTTTCCAGACCATCCACACCGGCTGTCTTTTGGAGTTTTGTAAGCTCCGAAAGACCATACACCGAAGCCATAACTCCGCTTGATACTCCGCCGCAGAAATGACCGTGAATCTGTCCGGCTCCCAAAAGCAGGCTTTTGAGGTTCTTTTTGGCCAGATCAATCTCAATAGCCCGGCGAGGGTTCTTCTTCAGCATCGTTTCTTCCGCCGCGGTACGCAGGGCAGAATCAAATCCAGCCGTAAAGGGTTTTACATCCAGAACAGGCGTGCTGTTGAGGCAGTCCAGCCCCCGGACAATGAGACAGTCTCCATGGCGCTCAAGAAGCTCCACCACGGTGGAACCTATGGGGGATGGGCGAAAGGGGGTCCGGCAGGCAAATACCCCCAGTTTTTCTCCCCTAAGCCGTTTATCCACCAGGGTATACCCCTCTGACCGGCTGAAATTAAAAAGAATCTGCACATGGGTATTTTCTTCTATTCCGTACAGTCCTTCAGCATAATCTTTGTGAAAACGAATGGTGGAGATAAGCTCTGTGCGTTCCACCCGGCGCAGTTCATCCACTGTATTACATCGGTTTTCAACGGTTGCCACGGCAACAGTCTGTATTGATTCCATCAAAAATCTCCTTTGGGTATAATAAGGGGGTAGCCGTCAATATATCTGAGTTCAATATCCACATCATAGGTTTCACGAATTATCTCTTCTGTCACATCTTCACGCCGGCAGTGACAGAAAATCCGCCCGTCTTTTACAAACAGAAATGTGTCTGCATACCGCAGGGCAATATTCAGATCGTGCATGGTAAGCACCGCCGATACATCATGGCTGCGGACCACCGTGCGGATAAATGACAGAAGATCAAACTGATTTTTCAGATCGAGATTACTCGTCGGCTCATCCAAAAGCAGCACCTCCGGCTCCTGTACAAGAGCCCGCGCCGTGGCAACCTTTTGCAGCTCCCCGCCGCTAAGCTCATCAATATACCGAAGGGCAAATGAACCCAGATGAAGCTTTTCGATAATTGAATGAACAATCCGCCGGTCCCTGTCGGTCACATTCCATTTTATATACGGATAGCGCCCCAGTAAAACCGCATCGTACACGGTAATCCGAGCGGTGGATGTTGCCTGGGCCACATAGCCGATTTTTTTGGCGATCTCCCGGGGGGACAGGGCGAGAATATTCTCCGCATCAATAATCACCGCCCCCCTTTGAGGAGAGTGTATGGAGTTTATACATTTTAAAAGAGTGGTTTTTCCCACCCCGTTCGGGCCCAGAATTGCCACAATCTCATGCTCCTTCAGGGAAAAATCAATCCCCTGCAATACGGCGTGTTTCCCGTAGGAAAACTGAAGATCCTTAACCTGTAAATCCACTTTTCCTCCGTACAAGCAGGTAAATAAAGACAGGGGCTCCCAGAAAGGAGGTAATGATGGCCACGGGTATCACGTGGGGGGAAAGTACCGTACGGGCCACCGTATCCGCCGCCATAAGGAGCAGAGCCCCCGTGATGGACGAAAAAGGTATAAGATAGCGATAATCTTCGCCGATCAATTTTCGTGAAATATGGGGACAGACAAGCCCCACAAAACCGATAATACCGAGAAATGAGATAACCACCGCCGTAAGCAGAGAGGCCATAAGCATTCCCGTCAAACGCACCCGCTGCACAGAAACCCCGAGACTTTGCGCCGTTTCATCCCCCGCTTCCAGGGCATTGAAATTCCACCGGTTACACCAGAAATACAGTAATGTCAGAAGGGTAATAAATATAATGGCATAGAGTTCATACCAGGAACTGCGCCCCACATCGCCGAAGGTCCAGAAAACAATGGCTGCCAGCTCCGTATCTTCGGCAAAATACTGCATAAATGACGTGCCCGCGGTAAAAAGTGAACTGATAGCCACTCCTGTGAGTACAATAATCTCCGGAGAAGCTTTTTTCACCCTGGATACAAACATAATTATCGCCGTGGCAATCATGGCTCCGCCAAAGGCGGAAAACGTTATAATATAGGGGCCAACCCATTTCATGATTCCCTCCGCAGATCCCCCGGTTACCATGCCACCGAGAACCAGTACGGAAAACGCCGCGCCGAAAGCAGCGGCGTGGGAGATACCCAGAGTGAAGGGGGAACCCAGGGGATTACGCAGAATTGACTGCATGGCTGCACCGCTTAAAGAGAGCCCCAAACCGGCAAACAACGCCGTCAGTATCCGCGGCAGGCGTGAATAGATAATAATACGCCCCTGGGGGGCAGTAATATTTCCGCTGAAAATATCCCACAGAGGAATTTTCACCGAACCGACCCCGCAGGAAAAAGCGCCCAGCAGCATGATAGCGCAGATTCCCAGGAAAATAACCAGATTCTTTCCTTTGATAAAGCTCTCATAGGAATCGTGTGCCACCGGGGCTATCTGCTCATCAATATGAGACATGGATTCTCCTGAAGGCTTCTTCGTCAAATACGGCATTAATATCTTGAAATACGGGTTTCCCCACCAGGAAAGAGTATATTTCATCGGCCTTTTTCCGGACGTCAATATCTTCATTCCCCAGAACCGATGCGATATAATATGCATTTGCCAGGACGGAGCCGTGGTTTGTTGTGTAGGAATTATGAGGGATCACTGTATGGATTCGCGAATTGCGCACGGCGGAAAGTTCCTGTAACAGAGGATCTGTTTTCAATTCATGCAGGGCGTTACCCTCTGATTCGGGATTAACCGTGGAAGCAAGGTCAAGAAAGATAATTTCCGGATCCCACTGGGTGATCTTTTCCTCCGAAACAATGGTATGACGAAGATTCTGCATCATCTGCGGCCCCGTGTGTACGACATTGGGAACCCCGAGAAGTTCAAAGGGGGTGTATATGGGTGATGTGGACAAAAACCCATGGGTCCCCCGTGATGAAAGGCCGCCCAGAAAAGGCATACCATTAGAAGAGACATCCATGTTTTGGAGTTTTTGACACTCCTTCTCAAAAAAACCGGTTACTTCCCGGGCACGAGCTTCATGTCCTGTGATCGTACCCATCATATTCAGGGTTGTGAACATGGCTTCGCGGTCGGCCATAAGATCGCCGTATTCCAATGCAACAACAGGAATCCCCGTCTGCTCCTGCAGCCGTTCCACGGAGCTTCCCATATCAGCATAGGTTTTAAAAATCACCTGCGGTGCAGGATCTAGGGAGAGGATCAGTTCGGGATTTTCCCGCCCCCGAAACTCTCCAAAAAGGGGCAGCCCGGCAAAATCCGGATAGGCGATTGAGTAGGGCCTGGTATTCAGAGCGGGGTCCGTTCTTTTTTCCGCATCATCCACCCCCACCACTTTTCCGTGAAGCTGGAGGTAGGCTGCATAGCGCAAAGCCCCTGCACCGGAACACAGTATATGATCCACATTCCGGGGCACCTTTACCCTGCGCCCCAGGGCATCAGTAACAATTCTACATTCTTCACAGTTTTCCTGAGCCGGTTTGGTGGAACAGGAAAAAAACAGAAACAGCGTAAGAAACAGTAATTTCATAGGAAATCCTTACAGAATAAGACGCAACGCATTTACTGCAATTATAAGCCCCAGAGCAATTATGACAGCAGCACTTGCCAGAGGGAGTTTCTGGATAATATTACTGCGGTCATACTTTTCAGCATACTTCATCCCCCGGGAAAAGATGATCCCGATGGTGGAAAGAGAAATTGCCAGACCGATACTGAAAAACAGCAGAAGCAGGAGCCCCAGCATAATCTGCTGAAGGGATATTGCCACAAAAAGTATAACCAATGCCGCCGGACAGGGAACAATACCTCCGCTGACCCCCATGGCAATACTGGACCAAAACCCCTTTTTCTGAATCGTCTCAAGGGATACATGGTCATGCCCATGGTCATGCCCATGGTCGTGATCGTGTCCATGATCGTGTCCATGATCGTGTCCATGATCGTGTGCATGATCGTGTGCATGATCGTGTGCATGATCGTGTCCATGTTCGTGTCCGTGCGTAGCCGGGGAAAGATCCTGCACCCGCTTTCCCAGGAGATACGAACCGATAAAAATGATTACGGTCCCGGAAATAAGGCTGATATAGGGAATAACTCCGTCGGGAATAGTGGTGCCAAATACCAAAAGCAGAATAACCCCGAGAAGAATAACGCTCGACGTATGGCTTATGGTGGTTACCAGACCCAAAAGCAGGGCATCCTTCACGGATCCGCGGCTTCCCACAATATACGCACCGATAAGCGCCTTCCCATGCCCCGGCGAAAGAGCGTGCAGAGCACCGATAATCACAGCCAGAAAAAGGTATACATATATGTAGTTTCCATGCATACTCTGAGAGAAAATCCGTTCCACCCCGGCCTGACTGAAACCCATCTGAACAGTTCTGATCATCTGATTCAGCATGGTATCATTCTGCGCACGTCGCAGTATTTCCCCCGCATCATTTCGAACGACCTTTTCTGATGCATCATACATAAGTGTTTCATCGTTTTTTATGCTTTGATATAAAACAGTATTGCTCCCACGGTCTGCAAAGGATACCAGCCAGCGGGGCTCTGCATGTCCTCCGGGAAACACCCGGGCCCGAAAACCGATACGTGACGGCATGCGGGACGCATCTGAATATTCTGCGGAAAACGACAGGGGAAGCAGACCGAGAATATCCGACTCATCTTCGTGTATATGTACGGAAAAACGGCGCAGGGAACGGGGCTTTCCGTCAAGGGTTATGGTAAGTGTCGTATCAAGGTAGGAAATAATCTTTTCTGAATGATCCTCCCAGGAGACCGTACCGTCGTGAAAAAGATTCAGTGTGCTCACCAGATCCTCCTTGACAACACCCAGCTCAAAGCTGATGCGCGATTCATCAAGTGTAACGTCCAGATTATTCCAGCTGTGCGCATGACCAAAAACCAAGCTGGCTCCTATACATACCACAAACCATACTACATGCAGGTGTTTTTTCATATGTCGTTCCTTAATTATAAAGTTACACCGGATAATATAGTCTTTTTTTAATTTAAAACCACCGGTCCACCCGCGGTGTCTGAGCAATAAATTTCTACGATAGAGCCTTCGGCGCCGCATTACGACACAAATGAACACAGAGTGAACAAAACACCCGCCGCAGTTTTTTTCTGCTCATTGCAGCGACCGACTCCCCCCTGCGGAGTAATACAAACTTTTTTCCCTCACAATGCAAATAATTCAGGGCCAACAATGCCTTTTGTCTATAAACGCACCGGTACCGTAACATTTCAGTGACTGCTGCCCAATACATCTCCGGGCCCGAAAAAGCGTTATCGACATATACCCACTCACATTACGAACACCCTGGTTTCACAGTGCGCATTTTTGTCTGCCCTTTGGCCTCACCTGTATTATTTTATATATGTGCAGATACCAGTGGCGCCCGCGGGACAGAAAGAATGGATATTACCAATATAATGCGGCATATCATCCACCTCTTTGGAATACACACTCACAGGGAAGTGCGTCTATGGATATAGCACCTCTGCTTTCTCACTTTACCCCGGTTTCGCTCCCAAAAATGAACACGACGCCTTTAATGAAGCGTCACGATACAAAATATGTACTCCGCAGTCACATGCTCCCCGCACTTTTACAGAAAATGAGCGCTCATTATTCTGTGTTAACCATTGACGGAAAAAAGATTCACCCCTATCTAACCCTGTATTTTGATACCCCGGACCTGCACTGCTACCTGGAGCACCATAACCGCCGAAGACACCGGTTTAAATTCAGAACTCGAAAATATCTCGTCTCAAATATTACGTATAATGAAATCAAGGAAAAGAAGAATACGGGAAAAACCTATAAAACTCGTATAAAACGCAGCAGCCTTACTCCCATGGTGGATAAAAAATTTGAATCCTTCATACATGAGGAAACTCGCATCAGCAAAGGGCTGATTCCCGTCCTCAATGTATATTACACCCGAATAACCCTGGCAAATCGGTTTCAGCCGGAACGAATAACCATCGACAGGGATATCTGCTTCTGTGGGCAAAACGGTGAATACACCCTTCCAAAAACGGTTATAGTGGAACGCAAAACCGAACGTTCGACACATAATTCCCGCGGCAGAGGCATCCTCCGGGAACTTTCATGCAGACCGACGGGATTCAGCAAATACTGCATCGGCACAGCCATAACGACCCCGGGCATAAAAATGAATAATTTTAAACAAAAAGTACGCTACCTGTCACCCCGAAAAGGATGGACGCATGAACGAGTTTCTGACCCATTTTATCCAATCACCTTTTGATACGCCCGAGTGGGGCATTCTGATCTCCCGCTTTGCCATGAATCTCTTTTTTGTTTATATAATTGTAAAAATGATCTATTTTCGCGTAAACAAACGCCGGGAATTTCTTTTCACGTTCTTTCTCACCAATATTGCCATCTTTTCTTTTTCATCAATTCTTTCCACAGTTCACATGGGAACGGGCTTTGCCTTTGGGCTTTTTGCAGTTTTTTCCATGCTGCGCTACCGGGCAGACACCATCGATATCAAGGAAATGACCGTTCTCTTTGTGTGCACCGTTGTTGCCGTTATTAATTCACTGGTTACCCGGGAAGTATCCATATACATGATACTTACGGTAAATATATTCATTACCGCCGCCAGCTTTATACTTGAGGCTTTTCTGCTGAAAAACGCCCGGGAACAAATAGACATCACCTACGAGAATATTGACCTGGTTTCACGGGATAAAAAAGACCAGCTTCTTGCGGCCTTACAAAAGAGAACAGGACTGCAGATTACGGATGTTCAGATACATGAAGTGAACTACCTCAATGACAGTGCCAAATTAACGGTGTATTACAAAGCCGATGAATAGGAACCCGTCCCGCACTCCTACTCCACGGTAATGCGCTTTTCCATGCCCGTATATTTCCCCGCTCCAATACCGGAAACATTTCGTATGTCTCCTGTGGTTTTAAATGCGCCGTGCTTCTGCCGGTACACAATAATAGTGTCTGCCAAAATCGCTCCAACCCCGGGAAGGCTTTGCAATTGCTGAGCCGATGCGGTATTGATATTTACCATTTCGGGCGGTGTAGGTTCTGCAAAGCTTCCGGACCGTTGTGTGGTCACCGTCCATTCCTCACCGGCTGTTTCAAATACAACTGTTCCGTGAAGAGCTGTGGAAAACACCTCAACAGACCTTTGTTCAAGCTTGTAGACAGTGGTATCATGGGGGTGGCCGAAGGCATTATCGAGTCCGCAGGTTATGACTGCCGCTTCGGGCATAACCGCATCAAGAAACCTCTCCGTTGAGGAGCTTGCAGATCCATGGTGTCCCACTTTTAAAACCGTGGAAGACAGTTCCGAACCGGAAAATGCCTCCAGAATACGCCCTTCGGTCTCTGCCTCAGCATCTCCGGTCATCATAAAACTGACATCCTCAAAACTCACACGGCTCACCACACTGGAATTATTCAGATCCGGAGCAGACGGTTCTCCGTACAGTATCCTCAGCTTCAGAAACCCGGCCTCAAAGCGGTCGTTTGCACTAACCGGGGTACAGGAAATACCTGCCCCCACTGCTGCCGCTACACATCGATTGTACACCCGGGAGGTATGATTGAGACCGGAAGAAAGGAATTTTCCTACGGAGATGTCCGAAAAAACAGCACTCAAACCTCCAATATGATCCGCATGGGGATGAGTGACAATAACAATATCAAGATGCCGGATATTTCGATTCCGGATATATTCTACCACATTCCCGCCGGCATATTCCGCCCCACCATCAATAAGTATCGCATGATTACCGGTTTCAAAAAGAACGGCGTCCCCCTGTCCCACATCAATAAAATGCACCCGCAGAAGATTTACCGGCAGGAAAGTGTGCGAGGTCAGGAGAAGTGCTGAAAAAAGAAGTAACACACTGTGTCTGAGATATCCCATAAAAACTCCCTCATGCATGAGTGATATATACTAAGATAGATAATTTTTCTGTCCCTGTGCACATTCCTTTTCGCCGGCTCACAGAGGGATAACGCAGGTCCATCAAATGAATTCTGCATATGGGCCGAGTATTTTATATTTTATAAGATGAAAAAAGGAACGCCTGTGAACACCCATAGACCAAACAAACGCTTTGGACAGAATTTTCTGACCGTGCCCTACTATATCAACAGAATAATAGCTGCTGTTCCCGACAGAGTCGATGAAAGAGTGGTTGAAATCGGACCGGGAAAAGGAGCGTTGAGCACCGGCCTTGCAAAAAGATCCCACCCGCTTACACTCATAGAACTGGACAGGGAGATCATCCCGCAGCTGCAGGATACTCTCAAGGCCTCCGCCGGGTATACAATTATTCAGGCCGATGCTGCAGCCCTTGACTACGCACAGTTCTCCACTCCCTTTCATATTGTGGGCAATCTCCCCTACAATAAGGCAGCCCATATTATCAAACAAATTCTTTTTACGGCACAAAATGTACAAACCCTCACATGCATGGTACAGCGGGAAGTGGCCCGACGAATATGCAACAAAGACAAGGGAAAAAAACAGGGGTTTTCCACAATCCTGTGTAATTATTTTGGAAACACGCAGCTTCTCTTTGATGTTCCCCCCGGAGCATTCTTTCCAAAGCCGAAGGTGACCTCCTCTGTCTTCCAGCTGAGCATTGATCCTGAGAAATCCCGCAGAATCCCGCAGGATAAAATCCCCGCATTTTTTCACTTCGTCTCCTGCTGTTTTCAGACACGTCGCAAAAAACTCGCCACCCCCCTCTCCGGGTTTGTCTCCTCGCGGGAACAGGCTCATTCCGCCCTTATCAGCTGCGATATATCTGAAAACGCCCGCCCGGAAGAACTGGAGGCAGACCAATGGGTCGCGTTATACAAAACAATCTCCTGATACTCTGCGTGTTCTACGTAAGCGGTATGGCTGAGAACCGGCATGAATATATGATTAACAGCCGCTATTATTTCAATACCCGCTACCTGCATGCAACCTCAGACATTTTGGTTGAAAAAGAAGCCTATATGTGGAGTAATCTGTCCTCATACACCATGACCTACGATGAATCGGTGCACACGGGACGCCAGCACCTAAAAAGTGACTTCTCCCTTGCCGCAACCTATGAGTTCTTCAATATCGGAATTAATATGATGCCCGCATTGTATCTTAACAGACAGGGGGAGGATCCGGGATACGGTGTGGCGTCTCTTTCTGCGGGCCCGCTTATAACCACCTCTCTTTTCACAATACCCGTTGAAGCCAAGGGGGGATACACCTTCGATATATGGAGCAACGCCATAGAAAGAAACTGGTTTAAAAGCCCCTTTGACAGCACCGTCTATGACGATGGTTTATACTTCTCCTTCCAGGCAGGTGATACGACCGCAGCCCTGTTTCCCGAAATCCCTCTGTATGGAGAAGGGGAGATTTTGGGGCGATATATGGAAAGCCAGGTAAATACAAAGATAACCAGCGGCGAAGCCCTTCTGCAGTACCGGGACACCGGCCGTATCCGTGCGGACAGCATCAGAATTCTCTTCAGCGACACCCTGGTGCACGGTAGAGTGGGCAATGTATACGGGTTTTCGGGAAATCTTGAAACCCTCCCTATGCGCGTGGATAACACCACACACCTGGCTGCAACTCTCCAGCGTATTCCCCTGTGGGATGACTCCTTTATTCCTCCGCCGGATATATCCATTTCCCTGCTGCATGACTCCTATCATTATCCCTATACACAACAGCACGCCAGCAGAAGGGAGCGCTCTGTTGTTCCGGGGATACACTTTGAGAATGATACCGCCGCCCCTATCGGCTGGGAAACCGACTTCGGCATTGAGTATGAATACCGCGACTATGTCTACCGGGATGAAGAACAGCAGCAGGAGAATTATGATACCCTACAGGAACGATTTTCAATTCGGGATTACGAAACCTTCGCCCCCTATTATAAGGTACTGCTGCATATTAACCTTAGCGAAAAAAGCAGGATACAGCATAAATTCAGAATCGCCCGTGAAAAGAAAGAGTACCCGAACAAATACGATGCAGCCTCCTATGATATGGATTCGGACAAGCAGTTTATCCGAAATATCTTCCGATTTGAACAGGCATTCTCCAAACGAATTCAGGCAGGGATCAACGCAAATGTCTTTAGAGAAAAAAATTACTATCAGATGCCCGAACAAAGCCGAAACAGCTATATACGAAAACTCTTTTCTGTGGGGATGGATTCAGAATTTCAGCTTCGCGATGATCTGCTGATCGCCGCCGAAATCGGGGCCAGAGTGGAACCGAGGTACAATATTTTTTCCGATTCAACCCACCGGCGTAATTTTTCTGTTTCCGGCCTGATTGCCAAAACCCTGGCGAACCCTGAATTCTCCCTGAAAAACCGCACAACAATCAACTATTATGACCGGGGAAATCTGACTGACCGCATCTATGAAGTACAGGACAGAAACAACGAAATACGATCTGATGTAACCGCCTCCTACGAACGAAACTCATCTTTTGCCGTTCTTGCTGGGATAGAAGGTCGTCACAGTAACTTCTACAATTGGGATTATGATCAGTTTCAGTACAGAAAAAACCTGTCAAACACCACCGTCATCCCTCATATCAGCACGGTTTTTTTTACCCTCCCCGACCACATTATCACGGGGGAGCTGAAACGATATATATATATTGACGGCACCAGCTCAGGGAGAAAATGGGATATGCGCCTCGGTATTCAAAAGGAGTTGCAATGAAAACCGTTGAAATACTTCTGCTCAGCCTTTTTTTCATACAGTGTACCCTCTTTGCTCCCGACACTCCGCCCGACCCCGACGGCGGAATTGCCGACCCCCTGAATCTCAACGGAATCCTCATAAGTCCCCGTGCAGAATTTGAAAGCCATGAATATGAGCTGATCTTTGCAGAACAGCTTGTATTTATCGACTCCCGGGGAAATGAATGGGAACGCACGGAATTTCTTGAAAGAATCCGTGACATCCAAACCATGTATGATACAACCATTGTACAATGGAGCGGAGAAGAAGCCCTTGAAATAAGTGATGACGGGGAAATCTATGAACTGCCTGAACGCAGAGGTGAGATTTTTTTCGACGAAAATATAATTAAAGAACGCATATCTGTGTATGTTTCATATATTGATAATACATGGAAGATTACAAAATGGATAAGCCGGGAACATGACAAAGCGGAATCTTTTTTTAGCCCTGAGTTTGCTCAGTAGCTGCATAACAGTCTCCTGTTTCAACCCTTTTTTTCCACAGCAGGCGTCCCCCACCGACGTGCTGACAACAGACACACCACAGTCAGTTATTACCGCCCTGCAGGATGCCTACGAAGAAATGAATCTCTCCCGCTTTACCCGACTGATTTATGACCCCGAAGACTTCAACTCCTACATTTACGTCCCCCCCCGGTCATCCATATCTTTTCCCCACGGGGCAGAACTGATACCGGATACTATCATATTCGATGAAGCCGTACCGCAGGATCTGCAGTTTATACCCCTTACCTACAGTGAAGAAAAAAAGATTCATGAGGAAATTTTTACCAGGGCGGAAAAAATCAGCTTCAGCCGCAGTATGTCCATTATCTCCGTTGATTATTACAATGAAAATTCAGAAAAAACACAAAGCAGAACTGATTTTGATTATATTGTTACTAAAACCGGCGATGCAGAGATTGTCGTGGAACTTCCTTCAGAAAAAATAACCTTTGATATTGAGGGGCAATATTTTCTTTTGAAAAAGGATAACAAAGATAATTTGCGAATCTGGAAATGGATTGAACACAATGGATAGGCATCTTTTTCGCGAAAACTCATATACCCGGCTCACCCTTGCCCTTGATATTATTCGTAAAATTCCCGCGGGTCCGCTGCAGGGCTATCACGAAATGGGTATAATAAAACATCAGATATCCCTGTGTGACACCCTTGAGCTGCGTGAAGCAGAGAAAACATCCATCAGCTGTGATGTTCCGGAAGTACCTTCGGGCAGGGACAACATCTGCTGGCAGGCCGCGGAACTTATGCGGCGTCGGTTTTCCCGGAAAAGCTCTTTCCATATTACTATTCAGAAAAGAATCCCCCTTCAGGGGGGGCTTGCCGGGGGAAGTGCCAATGCGGCAACAACCATATCCCTTATAAACAAAGCCTGGGGGCTGGGCCTGCCCCGAAAAGAGCTGGCGCGTCTGGGCAAAGAAATCGGCATGGATGTCCCCTTTTATTTCTATGGCAATACTGCCCACGACACGGAAGCAACGGGGATAATAACCCCGCTGACATGCAATGCCCACCTTCACTTTGTGCTGGTAACACCCGGCTTCGGCATCTCAACACCCCGGGCATTTGTCCATGTCGATTGCTCCAAAACCGGCAAAAAAACTGCACTCACAGAGGAAATGAAGCACCATCTGCAGAAAGGCAGTTACAGCGGTATAACCGCATGCATACACAATGACTTTGAGCTCTCCCTGAGTAATAATTATCCCGCCTTGGGCGAAATACAGAAGAACCTTTTGGAAAACGGATGCGATGCAGCATGTATAACAGGGTCCGGTTCAACCGTTGTGGGAATAGCTGGAAATAAAAGTACAGCTCTGTATGCAGCACGTAATTTCAGCCATGCTATCTGTACGGAAACCAAAAAACAGGAAAATACGGAAAAACAATAAAATTTAAGCAAAACCTCATGATTTAATTTAAATTAGTATTTTAGTGACTGCTTCCATAATACGGATAAAAAAGCTAAGGAGTATATGAATACCATGAAAAGATCTACCCTCGTAGGCATTTTGTTTTTAACAACAGGCCTCATACTGCCCAAAACAGCGACAGCAGAGCTCAGCCCCGAAGAAATCCGTGAACGCCTGGAGGAAATTCGCCGGGAGAAAGAAGAAGCACAGGAAAGCGACGCCGGCAGAAGAGGTCGAAGAAGTGAAGAAGAGTCCCGGGCATCACGGGCAGAAACAATCCGCAGATACGAACAAACCCTGGACGACTGTGACAATGCAACGGGATTTCAGAAAACCATGTGCGCCGAAGCATATTTTTCCCTCGGCCGTCTCTATTATGACCGCGCCCGGGATGAATTTGTGCAGGCGCAGAATGAATATGAAGAGCGCTTTGCCGAATGGCAGGAAAACCCCGTGGGCGATCGTCCCTCCTCACCGCGCCCGGACTATACCCTGGCATTGAGAACATATCAGGAAGCCATAGAAACATATCCCGAATCCGACCACGTACCCAATGCGTATTTTCAGATTGGCGGTATCTATAATCTTCGCGGAGAAGTTGATTCTTCACTTATGGCCTTCGAAAGTATTATCGAAGAACGGCCTCATCACCGTCTGGTAAACAATGCCCATTTCCGTATCGCCGAAATCCACTTTAACGAATTTCGCCATCGCGATGCATTACAACACCTTGAGAAGATTGACATGTCCCAGCTTTCTGCAATCAATCGCGAAATGGCACATTACCGGATAGCCGAAAGCTATTACAATATCGGCGACCTTGACCGTGCTGCCCGACAGTCCGGAGAGTATATAGACAATGTTGACCGCGGGATATTTCCCCGGGGCGATTTACGCAACGATGCTATGGAATACATGGCCCTGGCCTTTTCAGATATGCCGGATGGTGGCGCAGAAAAGGCGCTGGACTATTTTGACAAAAACCCGAACCGGACATATGAAGACACGGTTATCTATGAGGTCGGCTTTAACAATTTTGATCACGGCCAGTATGAGCAGGCAATCCTCGCCCTTGGCACTGCGGTTGAACGGTTTCCCAATTTTAAGGATGCTCCCCTTGCGCAAATGCGCATAGTTAATGCCCACATTATCAACAAGCGGTATGAAGATGCCAATGCTGCACGTGAAGAACTTATCAACACGTATGACAAGGACAGTGAATGGGTACGCAACAACCAGGACAACTCCGTTGCTTTGGCAGAGGCGGAGGAACATGTCCAGGATGCCATTGCCTCAACAGCCGTATATTATCACACTGAAGCCCAGAAGGACACCGCCGATGCAGATGAAGTAACGGCGGAAGCTCGTGAAAAATATCGCAATGCCCTTGATATGTATATTAAATTCATCGATAATTATCCCGATGAATTATGGCGTAATTACCAATACCGTTTTTATGCAGGTGATATCTATTATGTCCTCGGTCAATACCAAAAAGCCGCAGATTATTATGATGCCGTGGCCCAGGCCGATCTTTCAGAATACCCGGAATACTCAGCAGAAATGGGTGATACCACCGGTATGAGCAGCGAAATGATTGAAGAGCTGCGCAGGGAACAGGAAGAAAATATGATGGATATTACCCAGGAGGAAGCCGGCTATAACGCCATTGCAAGCCTGGATAAAATGCGGGAAAATGAAGCTGAAGAACAGGGTCTGGAAGATGAGGAAGCATACAACCTTGCCTCCACGCAGGAGTTTTTGAACTATGCCATTCGCTACCAAAGCCGCTTTCCCGATGCCGACAATGCCCCGGATGTCCTGCTTTTGGCTGCGTCCACCCAGTATGACGGCAAGGATTATTCCGCAGCCATTGAGAACAGTCAAATCCTGCTTGAAACCTACGAAGACCACGAAGATGAAGAGTTGTTGTGGGACGCGCGAAGGCTTCTGGCAGATGCCTACTCCGCAAACAAAGAATTTGATCTCGCCGTGCGCAACTACAATATTCTCCTTGAAGAGGAAGAGGATAACGACAAAGTTATTAATCTCGCCTCGGGCACTCTTTTCAACAAAGCACAGCACCTCAAGAGCACCGGTGAACATCAACAGGCAGCGGATGTTTTCCGTAGCATAAAGGATAAATACCCCGCAAGCGAATACAAGGAGGAGGCATGGTTTGAAGCCGGTCTTGCTTTTGAGGAGATGAATGCCTATGACAGTGCTGCCATAACATTTGCAGAGATTCCGGAGCTCTTTCCTGAAGCTGAATTGAAGCTTCGACGTAATGCCTATGGCCGCGCCGGAGACAACTATGCTGAGCAGGAAGATTATATCAGTGCCGCGGAAATATCATATACCGCAGCTGAGAACATAGAAGACACTGCCGATGTTCTTGGCTTCTATTCCACTTCCGCTGATTATTATGACTCAGCCGGTGCTCCGGAGCGTGGTGGTGAGGCCATGGTCCAGATCTACGAAAACTTTCCTCTCAATGAGAAAACTCCCGCTGCACTGTATCGGGCGGGGGATTTTTTCGAAAACAAGGCGGAAAACTATCAGCGGGCAATTGCCGTATACACTATACTGGCAGAGGAATATCCGGAATCACAGGAGGGTTTGGACGGGGCCTACTCCATCGGTTTCTGCTATGATAAAATGGACGATACACGGGGCAAGGCAGAAGCCTTTGCAGAATTTGCCAAAAACTTCACCCGTAATCGCCCCAATCAGATTCAGGCCCTTGTCTTTGCAACCCGGGCCTACCTAGAGCTGGGCGAAGACGAGCTTGCAGAAACCAATGTACGTCTGGCCACCCGAATTTACGATGAGTATAAGGAGGATGCCGCCATTGCTCCGGAAATCGGCGCTGAAGCCTATTACACACTGGCCCAATTGCACCATGAAAAAATTCTTGAGTATGACCTTTCCACGGGCAGCAGTGAAAAGGAAGTTGAAGAAAAAATTGACGAGGTACGCGAACTTATAGAACCAACTGTTGAAGCCTATACAATCTCCGCTGAGCAGAAAATCCGGGAATGGGTTGTAAAATCTCTGTTCCAGCTGGCACGACTCAACTACGATTATGCACGTATGTATGAAGAGCGCAAGGTCTTTGGTAACGAAGAGGACCAGATCGTGGCTAAGGCAGAGGCTCTGAAAGGGGTATGTCCCGGACTCTATGATCGTGCAGTTGAAAACCTAACCCGCCTTATACAGCGTGCGGCAGAGCAGGATATTCGTAATGAGTACATCGAGGATGCAAAGGAGCTTGTTGTTGAAAGCGGCTACAGAAAAGCAACTCTCCTCAAAAAGGTGGGTATTCTGTACCGTGATGCTCCCATGCCGGAAGGACTCAGTCCGGAAGAGGAACAATACTATATGGATGAGCTCTACAATCAGTACCTGAACTATTACGCTCAGACCGTTCCCTACTATGAAGAAGCGCTGCAAACAGCAATAGATCTTCGAATCGGCCACAATGAGTGGGTGGACAGCATCCAAAAGGAAATTGAACTGGTTGAAATCGAAACCATGGAACAGGTCACCTCTGAATACAAATCAATCGATCTTGATGAAAAGCTTGAGGAATATGAACAGTCCGAAGAAGCCCATCAGGAACGGGTGGCTGCAGTTGAGAGAAAAACCAACGAAGAGCTGGAGCAGTCTCTTGCCACCATTACCCGTATCTATAATTCGGAAATGCCGATTGACGAGAAGATTTCACAGCTCCATACTCTCGAAGAAGAAGCGCGGGAAGTAATTAAGGAAGAAGAAGAAAAAATACAGGAATACAGAGACATTCTTGGCGTAGGCCAAAATGAACAATTGGATACCAACAACCAATAACTAACTTTTATAAAGGGGTTTACTTATGAACGACGGAATTCAAAAAGGGTTTCTTGACTACATTGCAACAGGGTTTGTTGACGAAAGAACAGGAGAATGGGCAGACGGTGCCTGGGCAATGATACTTATTCTTATTGTCGGCGGTATCATTGCAGCCCTTGCAGTTGAACGAGCCATCTATCTTTACGGTATCGCCGGTGGAGCAGACAGCTTTATGGCAAGTATTGCGAAGTTTCTGAAAACCGGTGACTTTGACAAAGCTATTAAGTTTGCCAAACAGAAAAAATACGCAAAGAAGCCTATATCAAAAGCTATTATTCCCATCCTGGAAAATCGGGACAAGGGAACCCGTGCGGTTCAAAAAGCCGTTGATGAGGTATTCCTTACTGAAACACCGAAGATTTCACGGTTTATACCTCTTATGAACGTTTTTGCCAATATTTCCACCATGCTTGGCCTTATGGGTACGATTTACGGCCTGATGCTTTCCTTTGATGCCGTGGCAAACGCGCCTGCCGCCAGACGTTCTCAGGCTCTTGCCGATGGTATTGCCGTGGCGATGTCAACCACTCTGTTTGGTCTTGTGGTTGGTGTTACCGGGATTGTTCTGCAGGGGTTCCTTGCTCAGCGGTCAAAGAAGGTAGTGGAAGACCTTGATGAAAAAACTGCAAAGATGATCAACCTTATTGAGCAGTAACCACCAATTAACCACGTAAGTAGAGGTCGAATTTATGGCGAATAAAATCAAAAGATATGATATACATGTGGAGGAGATCGATTTTAAGCCCTTCATGAATCTCATGGTTGTGCTGATCCCTTTGCTTCTAGCCTCTGCTCAGTTTGCTCAGATTGCAACAATTGACATTACTCTTCCCGAGGAACGCGGATCGTCAACTGAAGTAGAGGACACGGAAAAGGATTTGGAAGAAGAAGAAGAACGGATGCTGTTAACGGTTTTGGTGACCGATACTGCCATGACACTGATGACCAAGAGTTCCATGCTGGCAAGTATCCACTATGACGAAAAACACGTCTACGTCTCTGAAGCTACCAATGCCCGGGATACCCTGGAGTATGATGTTCGTGTCATGCTTGACGAAGACGGCAATTATCAGTTTGATAAGGAGTATCCCGATTCACTTATGCAAAGTGATAAGGGGCAATTCAGCAGAAACGAACGGGAAGAGATATTGCTGCCCTCCCTTGCAATAGATCCGGAAACCTTTGAAAAGACCGGGCAACAATGGGCCGGTTGGTATCGAATGTCCAGAGATGAGGAAACACAGCAGCAGGTTATTGAGTATGTAACAAAGGGTTTCAACAGTAAACGACCGTTTTTTCCGATTGAGGAAGACGAACTGAATGTCGGGGACCGGGTCCACCTCTTCACGTCTCATTACAGCCCCTATACGCGAAGGGATTCCATCGTGGAAGAGCTCATGGACGGAGAAATGGTTGCCGTAGACACGATTCGTGCACGAAGAACCATTCAGGTGGAGGATATGTCCAAATATCGGCGGATGCCCGTTTCAACCTACGATATATTAAAACATGCCTTTATCGAAATACGGGAACGTAATGAAGAAGCCAAAGACAAAAACAGCTTGATCATTGCGTCGGAACAGCAGGTTTTCTACGATAAAGTTGTTCAGCTTATGGATGTTGCCCGAAGATCAGGATTGGTAAATCTCTCACTGAATGGCCTTCGGGAAAATTAAAGAAAGGATAATCACTATGCCGAAACAAAGAGGTCGCGCAGGAAACGATAGAGATGTAAGTTCACATTTAAACATCACCTCCATGATGGATATGTTTACGATCATCCTGCTGTTTCTCCTGCAGAGCTATGCCGCTGAAGGCTCCATACTGACAGCTTCAGATGACATAGCTCTTCCCAATTCCGTCGCGGAGGACTCACCGGATGAAGTTCGTCTTCAGCTGACAGTTTCTCCTGATCGGATCCTTCTTGACAACAAGGATCTTGTAGCAACGGAGGATATACGTAAACTTGCGGATTCTGCATTTCAGAAATATGATACTGAACCCCATGAGGATAAGCCCATGGCTCTTCAGATACTGGAAGACAGTCTGGGTATGCATATGAGAGGAAATGAACAGCTCTTTGCAGTAAACGAAATAACAGAACAGAGTATGCGGCAGATTATTATTGAGGTGGATAAAAGTATGTATATGGGCGTGGTTCACAATATAATGCACATATGCGCCCGTACGGGGTTCACCGGAATGAAATTTGCCGTAATGTCAAGAGCGGAGGACTAAACCTATGGCTTTTCAAGTTATATTAAAACGAACAAATGACCCTGAGGCTCTTGACAGAATTTCAGCAGAGGTGGCAAGTATTTCAGGGGCTCCTGCGGAACAGGTCCGCAAGGCTTTGGAAACCAAAAGCATCTCTATTGGAAAGGATTTCAGTCAGGA
The DNA here is from genome assembly GCA_051745755.1 of Fibrobacterota bacterium. Lineage (GTDB taxonomy): Bacteria > Fibrobacterota > Chitinivibrionia > Chitinivibrionales > Chitinivibrionaceae > Chitinivibrio. Next base: position 24,604 of record JBNJEI010000017.1, on the reverse strand, counting down.
AAAAGCTCAGGAGATAACCCAGCGCTTTGAGGCCCTTGGAGCAAAAACCTCCATGAAAGACCTGTCTGCTGCCGGTACAGCTCAATCCGGTGAGGCTGAACCACGCCCCGCAGTAAAAAATACTGCGGAAGTTGCTGAAAGAGCCACATCTCCGGAAGCCCCAACATCTGCTACAGCTCCACTCTACGATGATTATGATGAAGAAGAGGAAGAGGAAGGAGTACTGCTTACCAAGGAAGAATTTGTCAAGGCCATGAACGAGCGGTCGGATATATTCTATTCCGAAAAGGAAAAACGCCTGAAAGTTGTGTTTCCCCTTATCTTACTTCTCTTTTTCTGGATCGGATTTTTCTTCCGTAATTATACCTTCGTCGGCCTTATGGATGATATGTTTACTGAGCGTGAAGAAGAACGCACCGTAGAACTGGGTGAAACAGTCGTTATGGAAGAGGAAGAAGAGGAAGAAGAAAAGAAGGAAAAAATCGAAGAGGAAAAGCAAACCCTCAAACCCGACGAACCCGATGATACACCAACCCCCCAGACCGGCGGTGGTGGTGGTGATCCGCGTGAACGGGTTATGAAGAAAGGGGTTTTGGGCAGGTTATCAGGGCCTATCTCGGCAAATACAGCAGCAAACGCTGATCCTCTTGCCCAGGGCGGCCATGCCGAAGGTGTGGATGCCTTGCTCTCTGGAAGCCAGGGTATAAAACAGGGCGGCGGCCAGGGTGCCGGACGTTCAACTTCTTCAGGAATAGGCTTTGGCGGCACCGGTTCAGGTTCAGGATTCGGCGGTGGTTCCGGTGAGCTTGATCTTTCCGGCCTTTCCGGTGACCGCCGGGCTCAGTCAACCGAGATAGAACGCAGTGCTCCCCGTGAGGTTTCACAGCCGGACCGGGCGTCACACAGCGGGCTTGAAGGTGGACGAAGCCGTGCAAATATTATGCGGACCGTGCGAAATAATATGGCCTCCCTGCAATATGCCTATAACCGGCATCTCAACAGCAATCCCGATGCTGAGGGTAAGATCACCATAGAATGGGCCATTGATGAACATGGCCATGTTCTGCATGCAAGTGTAACGAATTCAACCATGAATGACCCTGAATTTGAGAAACTCGTTGTTGAACGAATCAAATCATGGAATTTCGGCCCCATTGATATCCCCGGTGATGTTACCAGTGTTACGTACCCCTTTGTATTCACCCAATAACTGGAGAAGCTTATGACAAAAAAACTATTTACTCTGTGTATCATACTTAGTATATCCTCCGTTTCCATGGCCAGCAATGCCCGCATTGCCACCATGGGCGGAACTGATTTTTATTTTCAGGATAATACAGCACTATTCCGGAATCCCGCCCTTATATCCCAAAACAGCGGATACCTTATGGGAGACCTTGGAATATACCACAACCCACAGGATGAGGACTCTGATGACAGCGGAGATAAACCGGAATATACCAATACAGATCCACTGCGACCCTATTTCGGAGGTACCTACTATGCAGGCAGCGCTGAAGACAAATCTGGTTTGTATGTGGGAGCAGCCTTTAACCGCTACGACGTTTTTTTGGATTACCTTCTTCCGGAATCAGACAAGTTTTTGGGAAGCCCACAAAGTTCCCGAAGAGATTGGAGTGATATTGAATACCTCCAGGACGTCCGTGGTAAGATCGATCTTCTTGCAGCCTACCGGTTTACCAACGGCTTTACCGTCGGTGCCAGCGGGTATCTTGCCATGCAGGATTCGACCTACGGAAGCAATTACAATCAGATGACACGTCTTGCAAAGGGTACATTCGGTGTACATGGTGAGATTACTCAGGATATCGATCTGGATGCATCCGTGGGTGTTGCCGCCATGGTTCTTGACGGGCATTATCCCTTTGCCCGTAACGTGGAAACAGAAACCATGTATAACGATATATCTGTCACCATTGATGCACGACTCTTTGCTCAGCTCAATGACCTCCAAACATTCGTGCCCCATATTCAGGCCAATATCATTACCTTTGATTCCGATGAACAAATCACCGATTTCAATGCGGGCTTCGGCATAACAAACCGCATTGACCGCGGTTTTTTCTGGACCGGTCTTGAAGGCTTTTACATCAATAACAGCCGGTCAGGTATTCGGATCAACAGTGATGAGGAGATTGTGTACGGCAAGGAAAATGAATACGGCGGTAAGGTGATGGTGGGTATTGAGCGTAATATGCTTACCGACTGGCTTGTATGGCGTGCCGGAGCAACTCAAAAGCTCTCATTGGTAACCTATAATGATGGTGATGACGGAGAGTTTTTTAATGGCAATGAGGACAGGGACAAATATGGCAAAGCTCCCACTATCAGCTTTGGGCTTGGTCTCAATTTCGAAGACCGTCTCTATGTTGATGCCGTAATAGCCGAAGATCTTTTCTACACCTTCGGAAACATCTTCAGCGGAAATCTGGGGCATATCACCTCCCATATCAGTGCGGGATTTGACTTTTAATCGACCATAACTCTTGCACTGTTTCTGATTTTGATATATTATAATGACCGGGTATTTCCCGGTCATTTATTATTATTGAGGTATAGACCGTAATGCTGAGGACAGGAAAAAAAGAACAGCTTTCACGCCTTCTGTATTTTATATTCGGCGCAACCATTGTCGGGGAAACCGGTGTTACTGCCTTTGTGGTTTCTGAAATCGGTATTCAGGCTCTGTCCAAGCTTAATTTTGTCAACGGGCTTATTCTTTTTCTGCTCCCCACCTTCTTTTTTTCACGCATTGACCGGTTTCATCGGGGTAATTTTCTAAAAAAGACATTAAAATACGCTGCCGGCTCCATTGTTATCCTTTTTCTCCTGTATGTGATTTCCGACCGCTTTATACCGATAATTCAGGATGAGTTTTTTCTTATTATTCTTTTTCCGCTCTCATACCTGCTCAAAACAATATTGTTTCTGACCTTCTGGGTTGCCGCCGTGGATGTAAATGATACCATGGAGGCCAAACAGAATTTCCCTGAAATTGCTGCCTGGGGATTTATCGGCGGGCTTTCCGGGGCTGTCATATCACGCCTGCTCCTTATTCCTTTCTCTGCAGAAATTATCATTCTGTTCTGGGCATTTCTCTACGTTCTTTCATACATTTACAGCAGAAATTTTAACGAAATCTATCAACAGGACCTTGTCCCGGCTGAGCAAATACCTGAATACACCTCTGCCAGAATCCCCCTGTTCAGAAATATGCGCCAGATTTTTTCCATGCCCCTGGTAAAAAATATCAGTTTCCTGTATTTTGCCACCTACATCACCATTTTTCTTATGGATTATTTTTTCTGGTTCAATACAAGTCTCATATACCGGGACTCCGATGCCCTTGCAGGTTTTCAGTTTACCTTTTATATCGCTCACAGTCTTATCACCATCAGCATGCTCAAACATATTACCCCTGATGTGGTTAACAAAACCGGTTTTACCCGCGTATTTCTCTATTTACCCCGCGCTCTTGCCCTTGGAAGCACCTCCTTTCTGGTCCTCCTCCTTCTTACGGGAGGTTCAATCTCCATGGGACTTCCCTTTTTCTTCCTCCTTTCCCTGCAGGTAATGCGCTATGTGCTTTTTGAAAACTTTTTCTCACCAATATACCAAATGTTTTTCGCCGCCATTGAGAAGGAAAAGCGAGGGCGTGCCAAAACCGTAATTGAAGGAGTGATAAAACCTTCAGCGATCACCATTTCCGCCCTGCTGCTCATCCTCTACAACGACAATGTATGGCTGATTATGGTGACCATCGTAATGTCTGCCTGGGCCATGTATTATTTTGGCAGACGAATACGCAAAACCTATATTCAAACCCTTACCACGGGGGCAACATACCGACAAAACAGTGTCTCCTATAACCTTTATTCAAAGCTTGCGGTAAATCTCGGCAGCAACGATATTAACGGCATCCTTACTATTCTGAAACAGTACCACACCTATCCCACGGATATCAAACGTTTTCTTACAAAGATACTGATCCACTCAAAACAACAGGAAATAGAAGCACTGGTCGTGGAAATTGCCCGTAAAGAACGTGATTTTGGTATAAAAAAGATAATTGCCGATAATTGCGGAAATCTTTCCACCATTCCGCGGGATAAGATTTTGGAATTATTTATTGATGCTGCGGAGCCGAAGATACGCACTGCCACACTGCTGTCATTGTATAACAATAAAATCCCCCTGCGTGACTACCGTGAAAAGATATGGTCGAATTTTATTCTCTCCTCACGTGAAGATGAGAAGTTTTATGCGGTATTGACACTCTCAGCAAATGACAGCGTTGATCATGACTGGGCAAAAACCTATTTCACTTCCCTTATGAAGGATCAGACTACACCGGAACAGAAAGAATACGGACTTGTGGGTCTTTTTGAAATCGGAGAACCCGTTGCGGAAAAAATACTCACCGTTCTGCCCACCTTCAAAAATGAAACAATCAGCCGTATAATCCGGCATTTCCTGAAAAAAGCCTCGCCTATTCAGATTGAAAAACTTTTGGCACAGGCCCAATCCTGTGATCAAGGCAAGCGGAAACTTATTATTCGCAGTCTTATTGACATTCCCCGGGACAAAATTGATGCACTTAACAGATTCATAGCCGAATACCCCGATTCACCGCTGAATCCCCTGGTCATCGAAATTTTGGCAGAAATTCACCAGAAGCAGAAAAAACATATCCATCAGGCGGTATGGTCAACCTATTTCGGCGTTCGTTCCTATGCCCAAAAGGAATGTGAAAAAGCGTATCTGAAGGCATCGGTATATTACAAAATACCCTCCGCTGTAAAAACTCATGATCCGCTGTCAGAGCTTGTGGAGGAATCCATCACAAAGGAGCTCCTGGATGCCGCTGATATCATTTTCAATGCCCTGATTATCCTGGAGGGAGCCTATTTCCTTATACACGCAAAGCGTGAGTATTCGGTCTATGAAAGTGCAGACCGGGCCTCATTGGTTGAACTGATCGAAGTATTACCCAATTCGGGCCTGAAGGATATGCTTATTCCCATTCTTGAAGAAAGTACGTGGAAAACCTATTATGAAGTGGGCCAGCGATTTTTTAATATTCACGGTCACTCGGAACTGTTCTTTGACACCCCGCATTCATGGTACAAAATAATCATACTTTTGTGGCACGGCAAACATTACAAAAGACTTCCGGACAAACCGGCCATACAGAAATCGGTATTTTCACTCCGTGAATCACCGAACCCTCAGATAGCATATCCGGCACAGCATTTTGAAACATATTGCAATGGAGGAACAATGGAAAGTGAAGCCTTAACGATAGTGGAAAGAGTTCTCTTTTTTAAAAAATGCGATCTCTTCAGCAATGTTCTCTCAAAAGATCTTGTGCACATTGCGGAAAAGGCAAAACTCCTGACATACGCACCGGGACAGCTTGTATCGCGTCAGGGGGACAAGGCAATACATATTTTTCTCATAGAAGAAGGATCCGTGGATATTATTCAGAATCATGGAAAATCGCATGAAGAACTGATTGAGACCCTGCAGCCCTTCCAGACATACGGCGAAGCAGGAGCTCTCAGCAGAGGCATTCGCGTCAAATCAGCGGTTGCACGTAAACAATCCCGAATATACGTAATTGAGTACAGCGAGATACGAAAAACAATCGCCACTACTCCGTCCCTTTCAGACAGTATCATCAGGTACATGGGCAGGAAAATTCTTACCCGAGAGAATGCCGCCCGCATACTGAAGGAAGATTAATTATTTTTTCAGCGTTTTTCATAATTTATCAGCTCTATAATTTATATTATTAAATTATAGTAACCACTTTTTTCGGAGGCGCAAAACATGACGTATAAAAAGACCCTGGGACTACTCATCACAGGATGTATTCTTGCTTTATTCATCGGCGGTTGCCAACGGGGACCGGATCAGGAAATTACAATCCTGATACGTATGCTGGATTCTCAAAAACGCTTCCTTGAAAATGAGATTATCCCCCGTTTTGAAGCCCGGTATAATACAAAGGTAAATGTGGCCACCTTTAGAAATGCTGCGGAATTAAAGCGTATGCTTGAACTTGATCAGCAGAAGAACGAATATTCTTTGGTAAAGGTTCCCTACGAAGTGACGCAGCAGCTTGCTGCCGAAGGGTATATGAAAAAGCTCATTGATATTGAAAAGGACGAAGCATATCTCAAACATGATCTTCGTGAATATCATCCCATAGCCCGCGAAATGGGAAAATACGACGATAAGTACTACTATATACCACGGAAGCTGGAAACCCGCATACTCTTCTATCGCAAAAGCAAGGTAGCCGATGCGGTGGAGAAATTCCCCGACTATCGTGATGAAATAAACGATCTGTTACAGGAGCAGAATGGATTTGGCCTGCCCCGTGATTACACCTTTTCAGAAGACCCCAATGACTGGGACTTCTACGATCTCTTTGTTGTAGGGTATATCTGGTCGCAGGAAGAATATTACGGCAGAACCGGCGGACGTATTGCCCACCGATCAGACCGCTATGAAGGAACAGCGTTGTTTTTTGTGGATCGCACCTTTCAGTTTGGTGCTACGCCGGATGAAATCATCTCCATGAGTGGAGATGCTGTAAATCAGACCTACCTTTGGGAAAAGGCATTTATTGATAACGATCTCTATAATGCCACCATGTGGAATAATCGCTGGAGAGGAAATGATATTTATACTGCCATTCAGGACGGGAATGTCTTTTTATCCTATATCCAGCAGATTGACGGGTTTAATATTCACGGCTGGGAAGAAGACCCGGGCATGCAGTCCTTCCTGGAAGATCCCTCTGATATGGGCGTTGCTGTAGTGCCCCGGGCAGTCTCCTTTGAGCTGGACCAGGACGGAGCTCCCGTTTCCGAAGGAACCCGTCGAATTACCGTCGGCGGATGGTGGTGGGGGGTTCCCGAATCTGCTCCGGAATCCCGAATGGGATATAATTTTGCCCGCTTTATGACCAGCCGCGGAGTTCACGTTAATGAATCAGCGCAATTCGGTATGATTCCCGTGCGAAGAGATATCCTGTCCAATATATCCGAAACATACGATATGGGTTGGGTCGGTGATATCTATGAAACCTCCATTGAACAACTTCGGATTCAGATTGAGGATTCTATCACCACGGTACCCCGTGTTCGGCAGTATCCACAGATTGCCGATGAGTATATAGACGCATGGTACAGCATAATTGACGGTCCAAACAGTGACGTTGCCCTGAGCAGCGAAGCCATACGCGGGTTCCTCGACGAAACCTATATTCCCCGTATTAAGAATATACTCGGAGACGAATTTCCCAGCCGTGATTAATATTCTGTATGTTCTGGCATAATATAAAAACAAAATTGATTGATATATGGCCGCTGCTTCCAGCGGCTGTATATCTTTTTACGGCATTATTTCTTGTTATATTTTATCTTATTACCCTGGCATTCTCAGCCGGAGGAACATTTCCCTCCTTCCTGGCAATGAACCAGGTCTTTAATGATCCCGAATTCGGCAATGCCCTGGTCAACTCACTTTTTTTTGTTGTCGTAGGCACCCCTCTGGAACTCATTATCGGCATTACTCTAGCCCTGCTTATTTATAATGCTCCCCTGTTGCGCGGAACCCTCCGCTCCTTTTTTATTCTGCCCATGGCCTTTCCCGGCCTGGTGATTGCCTCGCTGTTTCTTATTCTCTTTGGCTCCCAGGGAGGTTTTATAAATGATCTGCTCTTGGGCTACCATGATTTTTTTCCAAAAATTATCGAACAGGAAATCAATTGGAGCGGAAATCGATGGTCAGCTCTTTTCCTGTCTGTCATGGGTAAAGTCTGGCGGGATATGCCCCTTTCCATGCTCATTATCCTTTCGGGTATGACCGCCGTTGAATCATCCGTATTTGACGCAGCCAAAACCCTCGGTGCCGGATTTCGGGTTCGCTTTTTTAAAATCGTTATTCCACTGATTTTCCCGGCAATTAAAACAGTACTCCTTTTGCGATCAATCGAAATGTGGAAGGAATTTATTTTTCCCTTTGTTCTCTCGCGAAGGCATTATCTACTGGGCACATTGGTGGAACATTATTATAACGGATTTCAGGGGCAGCCTGAAACCGGTGCGGTGGTGGCCCTTATTCTCCTCCTGTGCGTTATTGTCTCTCTTCTTCTCCTTCTGCTGCTGCTTCAGATTATTGAAAAAAACATTATGAATCGGGGGGCCTATGCTGCTGGGCGCTAATATAATCAACCCCCTGCACCAAAAAATCAAATTAGCCCTCTGGTTTTGTATGGTTATTGTTTTCCTCATTATTATTCTCGGCCCGCTGTACATGCTGATTAAATACTCTCTCCATACCACGGTTGTCTCCCCCGGCGCCCCGCTCCCCTTGTGGCCGGATAATCCCACCCTCAATAATTTCAGATATATTCTCAACGACCGGGAAATCATCACTATAATGGGTAACTCCTTTTTTATCGCCATGTCATCGGTTTTTATGACTCTGGCCATGGGTCTTCCTGCGGGATATATTCTTTCCAAATACGCCCTGCCCTTCAGAAAGCTCTTTCTCGTTCTTATTATATCAATCCGCCTTGTACCCGATATCTCATCGGTTATCCCCCTGACTTCATTCTTTATTTCCATACATATACATGGAACCCCCCTGGCGGTGATACTCTCCCACACACTGTTATCACTCCCGTATATAATATTCATCTCCATGTTTGCCTTTGAAATGATCCCCCGGGATATTGAGGAACAGGCACTGGTTATGGGAGCAGGACGCATATCTATTTTTATACAGATACTCGTGCCTATGATCGCCCCAAGCATTGTTGTCTGTGCCGTGTACACCTTTCTTCTGTCCTGGGACGAATTTATATTTGCACACTATCTTATCGGCGGCGGGGCTACGCGCACCCTGCCCCTCTATCTTGGAGAGCTTTTGCACAGTGCTCCCCGACAGAATGTACAGGCTGCAATTTCCCTGATTATCAGTATTCCCGTTATTGTTTTTACATATATAATACAACGGTATATGGCGCACAGTATTGTGAGTGGCGCCGTAAAATAAAAGAGGTACCATGGCCGGATTAATTCTTCGTAACATGCATAAGAAATTTGGAAAGAACACCATAATACCAAATCTTAATCTTGAGATTCAGACCGGTGAGTTTGTCACCCTTCTTGGTCCTTCAGGATGCGGAAAAACAACACTGCTACGTATGATTGCCGGACTGGAAAACATTAACTCCGGAGAACTCTATATCGGGGGAAAATACATGAATAATGTCCCTCCCCAAAAACGCCCCATCGGGATGGTCTTCCAAAGCTATGCCCTCTTCCCCCATATGAATGTCCGCAATAATATTGCCTTTGGACTGAAAGTGCAGAAAATGGATACCACAGAGATATTCCGCAAACTCGACTGGGTCCTTCCCCTTCTCGGCATAGAAAAATATGCCGACCGTCTGCCGAAACAACTTTCCGGAGGGCAGAGGCAGCGGGTTGCACTTGCACGGGCGCTGGTGCTTGATCCGGAGGTCCTTTTGCTGGATGAGCCTCTGAGCAACCTTGACGCTGCCCTGCGGGAGAAAGCCACTGAGGAACTGAAACGCATTCATATGAAAGTGGGAAAAACAATTATCTATGTTACACACAACCAGATTGAGGCCATGACCATGAGTCACCGCATTGCGGTCATGCGGAATGGCGTGGTTGAACAATATGACAAACCCTCCGTACTGTATGACTCCCCACTTACCTTCAATGCCGCCAAATTTATCGGCAGCCCCGTTACAAATATCCTGAAAGGAAAGGTCCGCTATACAAAAAACACACCCTATCTGGATACTGATCTGGGAATGATTCAGCTGTATTCCCCCGGAAGCATACCCTGGGAAAAATATGCCGGTCGACGGGTACACGCCTGTATACGTCCTCAGGATATAAAAATAAAGGATGAAATGGACAAACGCCTTCACAGCTTTGCCACGGAAATACCCATTCGCGTTGAAATGACGGAAACTCCGGGAGACCGCAGTCTTATTGTCGCCATGGATGAATCAGAAAATATCCGGCTGCGCTTTTTTGTGCACCGTACCCGGGAGCTGAAACGTGGCGAGCTGTATCACATATTGATTCCGGGAAACCGGGTGCATATGTATGATCCGGACACGGATATGAATCTTTTAAAGGAAAACTCATAATGAAATGCATTGTACTGACGCTCCTGCTGTTACTCAGCTGTTCTGATTCCATAGACCCACGCATTGCCAGGGAAAGACTGAAGCAGCTGTGCCGTGATGATCTTGAATACCTTGTGGACAATACCGCGTCGGAAGGCCGCAGGGATGATCCCTATTATGACATTGTGGAAATCACCTCTTACGATAATCGATCCATTTTGAAGTATAAGGCCGTGGTTGATTTTTATTACTTGAACCTTGAACCCGTTAATTATAAAATAAAAAGAGAGTACGGTTTCCATATTGGAAAACGTGAATGGGTTCGATACAGCAACGAGTTCAAACGAATTGATTAATCCAGGGAGCCTTGTATGGAGAAGAAAATATTGCTGATAGAAGATGACCCGCTTATTATAGCGGTAATAAAAAAAATACTGGAACCCGCCTATGCAGTAACAGCATTTTCACAGGGAAATAAAGCGCTTCACCGATTCAAGGAAGAGTCTTTTGATCTGGTAATAACAGATATCATCATGCCCGAAGTCGAAGGTATGGAAATCATTATGACCATTAAGGATATTTCTCCGGATACACCCATCATGGCAATCTCAGGCGGGGGCAAAATTGAAGCGGAACGATACCTGATGCTGGCCAGGGATATGGAAGTAAGCTGTACCATAAAAAAGCCCTTCAGAAACAAAGAGCTCTATGAAGCAGTTGAGAATATTCTTAATTAGTCCCGTCGAATAAAAACATCGTGTTCCAGTTCTGCTATGGTGGTAATACCGATATATGAGGCACCGAGCTTTGCTCCGTAATTTCCTGAAAGAATAACGATATACTCATCTTCCGTAAAATTCAGATGACTGGCCATACGGCGAATGACATTTTTTAATGCCCGATCTGTGACGGGCCGGGTCTTCCCGTCAAAATAATAGGGAGTAACGCCGAAGGAAAGCGCCAGAGTTCGAACAACATCATAATTATAGCATAACGCATAAATAGGGGTATAGCCACGATATCCAACCAGGTTTCTGATGGTTCGTCCCGTAGCCGTATCGGCGACAATGGCCTTTGCGTTAAGGCGATTGGCTGATTCAATAGCTGATTTACACAGATAAGCGGAGACTTCCGTATTCAGAGTGATGGGGCTGATATCGGAAAAGGGCTGAAGATCCTTTTCAACTTCTATGGCGATATCACACATAACACGAATCGCCTCCACGGGATATTTTCCAAAGGCAGTTTCACCACTGAGCATCACCGCATCGGCCTCATCATAAATAGCATTGGCGACATCACTGACTTCTGCACGGGTGGGATTGGGACTGTTCAGCATTGAATGCAGCATCTGCGTTGCAATAATCACGGGTTTTCGCTTCTTAATTGCCTTTTTTATTAATTGCTTTTGAATAGAGGGAATCCGCTCCCGGGGAATCTCCACAGCCAGATCACCTCGGGCCACCATAACACCGTAGGAATGATCCAGAATCTCATCAAAGTTATCAACACCTTCCTGATTTTCTATCTTTGAGATAATACGGCAGCATCCCTCAGCATTTGAAATATAGGATTTGATATTGAGGAGGTCCTGTTTATTCCGCACAAAGGAATGTGCGATAAAATCTATCTTTTCTGCACAGGCAAACTCCAGATATTCCTTATCCTTTTCTGTCAGTGTGGGAAGATTTATATGCACATTGGGAACGTTTACACTTTTTTTACTCTGCACCACGCCGTTATTGAGGGCAACACAGGAAAGCTTATCCCCGATACGGGAATTAACCACAAAGCTGATCTCACCATCATCAATAAGAATGTGGCTTCCCACGGGCACCTCTTCGGCAAAATGCGTATGGCTCACATTAATGGTATCCCCACAAAACTTTTCCTTTGAATTCCCTGCAAAATAGACTGTATCACCGGTTTTTACCGTGATGGGTTCTTTGGCCGCAGTGGTACGCACCTCAGGCCCCTTGGTATCAAGCATTATCGCAATTTTTGAAGAAACTGCCCGAACATTATCGATCACTTTTTTTGAAATTGCAGGAGTCTGGTGGGCAGTATTAATCCGCACCACATTCAACCCATTCTGATAGAGCCGGGAAATAAAGTCCCGGCTGCAGTTCTTATCCGATATGGTGGCAACAATCTTTGTTTTCTTCTTCGGCGTTTCCGGAAGTAAATGCAAGGTATCCATAGGCTATCCTTTTTGTGTAATTTTCTCTCTTTGCCGCAACCGTATATTTCCCGGTGTAATCTCTACCAGCTCATCGTCATTAATCCAGGCAATACAGTCTTCAAGGCTCATTCTGCGGTGCGGCACCAAAACAATGGCCTCATCGGCACCGGAGGACCGAACATTGGAGTGCTTCTTTCCCTTGGCTGGGTTTACCAGCAGACTTGCACCTCGACTGCTTTCCCCGATAATCTGCCCCTTGTAAATCTTCTCACCGGCGCCGATAAAGAGCGTGCCCCGTTCCTGCAGGTTTGCAAGTGGGTATGCCAGGGAGACGCAGTTATCCTCCATGGAAACCATTGCACCCCGTGTTCTGTTGCGGAGCTCACCACAGAAATCTCCATATTTGTAAAATACATAATTCATACTGCCCATACCCTGGGTATCACTCATAAATTCTGATCTATATCCCAAGAGCCCCCGTGTGGGAATATGAAAAATCAGTCGGGTCAGACCACCTTCCATTTTGTACATATCGGTCATCTGTCCCTTGCGTTGGTTCAGCTTATCGATAACAATACCCGTAAAATTCTCATCCACATCAATGGTCACCTCTTCCCAGGGTTCACTCATTTTCCCATCGATCTCCTTAAAAATAACCTGAGGACGGGTAACCTGAAGCTCATAGCCCTCACGGCGCATTGTTTCGATAAGAATTGAGAGATGGAGTTCACCCCGTCCCGATACGGAATATCCCACCTGCTGCGTCAGCTCCTCAACATGAAGCGCAACATCGGACAGGGTTTCTCTCTGCAGCCGCTCACCGATATGTCGGGAAGTCACATATTTTCCTTCACGTCCGGCAAAGGGCGAATCATTGGGAATAAAATTCATTGAAATTGTAGGTGGGTCAATGGCAATAGGTTCAAGAGGAACCGGATTTTCTTTGGAGGTAAAGGTTTCACCCACGGTAACGGTGTCCATTCCCGCCACGGCAACGATATCTCCGCAAAAGGCTTCACTCACGGATATTTTCTCGTTCTTTTCAAATTTGTATATTTTGCTGATACGCGTGGGAATAAGGGTTTTATCCCGCCGTGACAGAAGAACGGGGTCATTTATCCGTACAGAGCCGTTACTCACCTTTCCAATTGCAAGCCGTCCCAGGAAGGGGGAATAATCAAGAGAGCTGATAAGCAGCTGGAGCGGTCCTTCAGGATCTCCCGTGGGAGCAGGAAGCTTTTGTGTTATCATATCAAGAAGGGGGATCATGTTTTTTGGGTCCTCCTCCGGTGAATTCATGGCATACCCATCCTTGGCCGAGGCATACACCACAGGAAAATCCAGAATATCATCGGGAGCTTCCAGCTTTACAAAAAGATCAAAAACCTGATCCAGCACAGCTTCAGGGCGGGCGGCAGGCTTATCGATTTTGTTGATTACCACTCCCGTGGGAATATCAAGAGCCAGAGCTTTCTTCAGGACAAAAAATGTCTGCGGCATGGGACCTTCCTGGGAATCCACAAGAAGCAGAGCTCCGTCGGCCATTTTAAGAACCCGCTCAACCTGTCCGCCGAAATCAGCGTGACCCGGGGTATCAATGATATTTATATGATAGTCTTTATATGTGAATCCACCGCTTTTTGACGTAATGGTTATACCCCGTTCCTGTTCAATATCCATGGAATCCATAAGGCGTTCACTCATATCCTTATGGGAGGTAAAATTCCCGCTTTGCTCAAAAAGCTTATCCACCAAAGTTGTTTTCCCATGGTCCACATGGGCAATTATTGCAATATTTCTGACTTTAGACTGATCCATTAGTTTCTACTACCCTTTTCAAATGTTCAGCCTAAAATATATGGATTCAGCGTCGGTCTGACGGAATAATGCTGTGAGAAATAAAAAAACAGGGAACAAGGGCAATAATTCAGAAAAACTACTGAGCCAGACCGGCAATATCCTTCTTCAGCAAGGTGGTCATTTCATCCATGGCCTGATCTTCATCATCGCCCTCAATAGAAAGGGTAAAATCCGTACCGCTCACCGCAGAAAGCATCATTATGTCCATAATACTTTTTGCATTAATGGTCATATCAGGGGTATGGATAGTTATGGAGGAGGAGAATTTCTGAGCAAGCTCTACAATCATTGCTGCAGGACGCGCATGGATTCCATCTTCGGCAGTAACCGTAAATCGCGCTTCTTTCATGCTAATCACGCTCCCATCGTTTACGTGTTCCCAAGCGTATAAGCAGTTTCAAACCGTCCTCATCAACCACCTGAACCAGGGAATCCACAGCAAGGAGGGTTTCCTCAAGCTGAATTCGCAGATCCGATTCGTTTATAAGATGAGCAGCTGTACCGGAACCGGTATCAACCTTGGCCGAAATGTTTTTGAGATTCTGTACCGTGGTATCAATCTGAGTTTCAAGCATAAGAGCCCGCTGGGAAAATTCAGAAAAATTAGTTGTAATAGCCTGAACATTTTCCTCATTATCCACGGTTATGTCCTTTATTTTCTCACCTGCCACGGTAAGATCAGCAATTATACGGGAAATATTATCGTCATTATCACGGATTAATGTCTCCGTAAGAAGGGTGATCTCATCAATGCGATCAAGTTGTGTGGTAAAAAATGTGATAAACTGCGGAGATGCCAGAGTATGATTTACAAGATATTCCACGGTATCAACAAGCCCCGTGGCCTGATTGAGAATATCACCGAACATACCGATTGCTTCAGCTATGCCGCTGTCAAAACTGCCGTCAATAAAGACGGTGTCAGTATCGGTGTTGACGGGCACGGGGGCTCCCGCACTTTTGAGTGTTACTTCAATAGTGCGTTCTCCCAAAAGACCGACATTTTTGACTGTCACCAGGGACGAATCGGTAAGTATCACACCGTCATCAACGGCAAATACAACGGCTACCTTTTCATCGCGGAGATACACCCGCTTCACCGACCCCTTTTTCACACCGTTAACACTCACAGGGTCACCAGCCTGAAGACCGCCCACATTGGAGAAAACTGCCGTATAAGTTACAAGCCGGCTTCCTATATTGATATCCTTAAGCCATATGACACCGGCAAAAAGCAGTATCACCGCAAGAATAATTATCAAGCCAACGCTGAAGTCAGATTTTCTGCTCTGCAAGAAGCATACTCCTATGAAGAAACTGGCAGCCGAAGCTGCCAGTAAATATATAACAGGAAAAGCCCCGGGGGAAAACTAATTATGAGACTTTTCTATTTCGTTTTTCTTCTTCAACTGCCGGGTCACCTTCTGCAAAGCCTCATCAAAGGCCTTTACCATATTCTCCTCCATATTTGATGATTTGGCTGCAATATTGGATCCGGCGGCACTTATGATAATCTCAACGATGTCCTCAGGGCCGGTCTTTCTGTCAATTTTGTCTATGATGACGTGAGCCGATTGAATTCCGTCATGAAACTTCTCCAATCCCTCTACATCGGCAATGATAAAATCCTTGGTTTCGTCCGAAAGGTGACGGTTGTGACGCTTTGTTAATTGGACATTCATCTGAAAACCTCCTGTTGATGATCGGATTTTTCACCAAACCCGATACTTTTTATATTACATTATTACGGCTAAAAGTCACTGTTTATTTTCACTCTGTCCCTAAAATTTTTTCAGCGCCATAGGAGCTTCGTACATAGGGCCCTGCTTCCCGATATGTAAATCCCAGTTTTTCAGCAGCCCGACGATAGACTTCATACTCCTGCAAAGATACATACCGCTGCACCTGTGGGGCATACGCATGAGGAGGAAAATACTGTCCCGCCGTTACGGCAGAAACACCGTGGTGAGAAAGTATCTGCAGCAGCTCCAAAACCTCATCCTGTTCCTCCCCAAGACCTACCATAAACCCCGATTTGACATAACACTGTTTTTTCTGCGCTGCATATTTCAATACCCTGAGACTGCGGTCAAAATCCCCCTGGGGACGCAGGGAGGGGAAAAGCCGGCGGGGCATTTCTATATTATGACCAAATACATCGGTCCCTTCAGCCAGAAGCATATCAACACAGGTAAGATCCCCCATAAAATCCGGTGCCAGCACCTCAACTCCCGTGGCGGGATTTTTCTGTTTCACCGCACGGATTGTCCGTGCCATATGCAGTGCCCCACCATCCTCAAGGTCATCGCGGGTCACCGACGTAAGCACCACGTAAGCAAGCCCCAAACGATGAACCGCCGCCGCAATTCTGTGGGGTTCATCAGCCTCAGGTGGGGTGGTCTCACCGCTGCCCATATTGCAGAAGGTGCACCGCCGTGTACAGCCCTCACCCAAAAGAAGAAAGGTGGCCGTCCGGCGGGAAAAACATTCCGCCTTATTGGGACATCCCGCACTGTGGCAGACCGAATGCAGGGAATACTCCCTGATAACATTTTCCACAGCATCGCCGGCACCGCGACGGGGAATCGGCCGTTTTAAAAAGGCGGGTTTCCTAATCATACCGTTTCCGCATTCGTGCCGTGGGTATGCCCAGCTGATCCCGGTATTTTGCAACGGTTCGGCGGGCAACAGTACATCCGTCCTCTTTGAGGATATCGGAAATTTTCTGATCCGACAGGGGTTTCTGAGCGGATTCATTTTCGATAAGGTCTTTTATACGGTTTTTTATCTGTACCCCCGCCACATCTCCGTCTCCTCCCATAGAGGAATTGAAAAAGTATTTTATCTCAAAAATCCCGTACGGTGTCTCCACATATTTATTATTTGAAACCCTGCTCACCGTGGAGGGATGGAGATCTGTTTTGTCTGCAATTTCCCGAAGTGTCAGCGGCCTCAGACGTGACTCGTCTCCCTTTTCAAAAAAAGCATACTGATGTTCGATAATGGCATCCATGACCTTCAGCATGGTCCTTTTGCGCTGCTGAATAGCTTCCATAAGCCAATTGGCGCTGTTGTGTTTTTCCCGAAGGAATTTTTTTACCGCCTTCTCATCCTTCCGGTCCCGAATGGAATCGGAATAGGCCTCGTTAATCTTCAGATCCGGAATAAAGGTATCATTAATAATACTCACCCAGCCGCGGCCGCGTTTTTTTACAATGATATCGGGGATAATCACCTGATCATCGCCGACACCGCCAAAGAACTGTTTTCCCGGTTTGGGATCAAGCTTTTTGATATCCTCCATGGCACGGGCTGTATCACGGCTGTCAACTTCCAGCAGGCGGGACAGGGGAATGGTTTTTTGTTTTTCAAAATATTCCCAGTAATCGGCCACAATGGTTCGGGCCAGGGGGTGCAGGCTTTTTTTTCGATCAATCTGCAAAAGAAGGCATTCCTGCAGACTGCGGGCACCGATTCCCGGAGGATCCAGGCTGTGAAGGATATCCACGGCGCTATCCACCTCCTGAGTTGTCACTCCGGTGATGCTTTCAATTTCTTCACGGGGAATTTTAAGATATCCGTTCTCATCGAGGCTACCCGCGAGAAACTCCACAAGGAGACGCTGATTTTCTGAAATTTTCCTATCACGGAGCTGATGCAGAAGATGGGCTTCCAGATCTTCATCATAAGTCTGCAGGGACTGTACATAGTCCTTTTTTTCCTGATAGTCTCCGTCGCTTTCGCCGGAGCTTCTGTCGTAGGTGTAGGCAAACCCGTCTTCAAAGGCATCGGGGGACATAAGCCCCTCCTCGGACAAATCCAGCTCTGCTGTCTCTGCGGCACCGGTCTCTGCAGAATCTTCCACATCACGTGACAGTTCCTCACCGCCCACATCAGCCTGTTCCAGGAGGGGATTCTGACTCAATTCACTCTGAATCCGCTGCTCCAGCTGAATATTGGTATCCTGCAGAAGCTTCAGGGACTGAATCATCCGGTGAGATAATTTTTGCTGCATCTGCAGCTGCGGCGACTGGTGTATTCCTATATCCAAAACAACCTCTGCTCTATCAAACTCATTTAAAATACATTATAATCCACTTTTTACATAGTATAAAACAATGCCCGAAAATGACAACCCATAACATGCGTTCAGACGCAGGTTCAGTAGAATTCAGGACCGGCGATTGATAAGACGGCTGAAAACCGGAAACAGAATACCAAAGGATGCCAAAGAAACAAGGGGGGCGAGAATAATGCTTCCCGTGAAGAACTGAAGAACGTAGGTAATACCCTGTGCAAATATCTCTGAATCTCCCCCGGCCACATGCCGGGGGGCTTCACCCATCACAAAGGCACCGGTCTGAATGGCGGCAACGATAAGAAAGGGCATAAGAGGAGCGCAGGATATATTCAGGCCGAGAAACGCCAGGGGGCGGTTCAGACGAAGTCGTGGAGCCAGAAAAAGCAGGGTAATCACCTGAAACCCATGTATGGGGAAAATACCGAGAAAAATACCCGCGGAAACTGAAAATGCAGCGCGAAACCCGGAAATATGCGCCCGCAGTTCATGGGAAATAAGGTTGCGGATTTTTTCAGCCATGGTCTCACCGGGAATTACGGCACCGGAAAAGGGAGAGACAAAGCGGTGAAAAAAGGCCTTCACCGTAAGTCCCGCAAAAACCAGGGCGGAAAACAGTTCTGCAGAAATGCTGCGACGATGTTTACAGATATCCCGGACAGAACATTCCCGCAGGGGAAAATAATTCCATGCCGCTTTGAGTATTATTTCCTGATCAATATCGTTAAACGAACTTCTCAGCCGTAAGTTCTGTACCAGCTCCAGGGGATACACCCGCATAGAAGACCGTGTATCCTGCAGGGATATTCCCGTAAAAAGCCGTATCCAGATATTGGCCGCATAGCGCCTGAAATAAATAAATAGACGTGCGGGGAATTTCTTTTCCCGACGGCGCACTCCAATGACGAGAGCACGGGGATTTTTATGGGCTGTCCCGCAGAGAATGCGGAGACTGTCATCACCCAGCCGTGCGGGAGAATCAAGGGTAACAACATGCGTTTTTTTCTGCTGGTGTGCCCGCGCAAAACAGGCTTTAAGACCGCTCCCCTTTCCTTCACCCCGTGCCAATACGACACACTGTGCTGCCCGCATTTCCTGGGGAGAAACGGTTTGTGCAGCACGGGGGTACAGAACGGCACAGACATTTGTATACAATTCCGGCCGGGACCTGCGACGGGCAAAAAAATCCCCCGTGTTTCTGCGTGTAAGAAATAGTACGAAAAGAGGCCGGAACCCCTTTGAATCAGATTCCGGCATCATTGAGATAATTGATCACCGTTCGAATTTCCGCAATCAGATCGGGATGACGGTATTCAAATTTCTCCGCTGCATTCTTTACGGTTTCGGCAATACTGCGGTGTTTTTGAAAAGAAAGATTTTCGGGATGATCCACCACGGGATTGATCTTTTCCAAAAGCTCTGAAGCTTCCTTCACATCAGCTTCTTTTGCCTTTTTTTGAACTTCCCTGAGTTTTTTTCGTATCTCTTCCATGCATAACCTCCCATGGGAGTATAATTGTACATCCTGCTTGTGGTGTTAAAATACATTCGGAACAGCATGCATTGCATACCGTACCGGTATTTCATGGGAAAGAGAGGACTTCATCGGCACCGGGGATGTGGAAACCGTCACGGCGAAGGCGCGGATATGCGGGGCGTTTTTGCTACAACCCCACAGCCCCGTTCAGGGTGTCTGGCCGGAAACGGGAACACCGGATCATTGGATATAATACACAATGGAAATCCCCGGCACAGGAATTACTTCAAAATTACCACTTTCACGAATAAAGGCAGTCACAGGGGAATCAAGACTGATCGCAACGGTCTCCCGAATAAGAAACTCCATGCCGAGCCCCGCACCAACGTTGGTGGTAATATACCAGTTAAATTCCTCTTCATCAGCGTTCCACCCATCATCTCCGTCTGCAAAGAGCCCCACACCGCTCAGAACATAGAGGCGGAAAAAGCGCTCCTGGTTTTGATGAATGGTATACATACCCTGCACCCCGGCGTTAACCCAGGCCCAGGATCTCCAGTTGCTTTTCCCCCCCAGCACCAGGCCGGCTCCATGCAGGCCGAACCGGTTTTCAAAATGTTTTCGGTAAGCAAAGCCGACACCGCCGATTGGACCACCGGAAATACCAATCCCCACGGGGCTTTCGTAAAAATATTTTTCCGCACCCGCAAGGGAGAACGCCAAAAGGAAAGCCGCCGCAAGAACTGTTGATTTTATACGCATGAAATGCTCCGTATTGAAAAATGTTTCAGACGGTGTAAAATATATAAATCGAATACACAGCAGTGGGGAAATAGTGCCCATCCCATTATTGCGCGACATATACACACAGATTCGGAGTTTCTGCACCGAGTGCCTGTTCCGGCAGATATACCCGTTGGGTTCCCCGCAGGGCATGGGTATGCCGTTAAATCGCCAATGGTGGATCGACCGTTTTCACTCATTTCGACTCTCTTTTTAGGGCTTGCAGAAAGACTGATACCGATATAAAACACTACATTGACGGTACCGGTTTTGCCTGAAAAAGACACCGTCACGATTATTTTGGTATGATTTTTTCTGCCCATCCCTGTGCATACTGGCAACATCCTTGCGCGTAACACCCCGGGACGTATTCTGATCACAGAAGACTGTGTCATTGCGGGGGTGAAACAAAAGAAAAATATATTCAAAAAGGTGCGACGTTGCCCCTGTTTTGGTATGTTGCAATAATCTGTGCGCCTCTCAAAGTGCACGCCCATTATTCCAAAGATGGGGATTTAAGAGCGTGTTTCTTTGCATAAAACCCTTGGTTTTATTCCGACCATACCCATTAAAAGTTAAGAATCTGTGGAATGGAAAGATACACGATCAGTACCTACAAAAACCGTAGGCAAAGCTGAAACGTCATGTCATTTTCGAAGCGTAATTGATACAGAAAATTGATTTCAGGAGTAGGAAAAGTGCTGAACGCGGGAACTTTTTTCGTGGTGTAATAAAGGATCGGGTACTGTTTTGAGTGTATTTTTGTGCCTGGCATTATAAACTGTATAATTTATGTATGTTTTGTAAACTTTTTATTGACCGCCGGATGCTGCGCAATATATATAGGGATAGACACCAGTATCCGAATGGAGGCAGATCTATGAGACTCACTGTTAACGGCGAAGTAAAAGAACATGCAGATGGTACAACCGTAACCACCCTGCTGAAAACTGAGAATGTTGAGCAGCCCGATATGGTTTCCGTGCAGCGAAACGGTGCATTTGTTGATCGCAAAAATTTTGATACCACCACCCTGACCGAGAGTGATGCGGTCGATTTTCTCTATTTTATGGGTGGCGGAGAAAAATGAAAGGGCTTACCACACGGGCCGTGCAGGGGGTGGTGGACCCCGCCGACGGGCATCACGCTCTTCGTCCACCCCTGCACGATTCTGTGGCTTTTGAATTTGAAAGTTCACAGGCAATCGCCAACTCCTTCGCAGGAAGGCACCCTGCCCATTCCTACAGCCGAATTACAAATCCCACCGTGGCGAATTTTGAAAAACGGATAAAAAATCTGTGCGGGGCACAGTCCGTACTGGCCCTGTCATCCGGTATGGCAGCTGTTGCGGCTCTTGTCACGGCCCTGGCGGAGACCGGGGCAAAAATTGTGGCGGCCCGTTCGCTCTTCGGAAATACGCGCTCCCTGTTTTCAACAACCTTTGCCCAATGGGGGCTTGAAGTGGTATATGTGGATGCCGCTGATCCTGATGCTGTGGCAGGGCATCTGGACAGCAGAACACGGTTTGTGTTTCTGGAAAGTCTCAGCAATCCCGGTCTGCAGGTTCCTCCCGTGGATGAGATATGCCGAGCGGCGGCTCACAAGAGCATTCCCGTTATTCTGGATGGAACTCTTACCTTTCCCGCAATATTCAATGCTCGCCGGGCCGGGGTGGCTCTTGAGGTGGTGAGCAGTACAAAATATATTTCCGGTGGCGCCACTTCAACGGGGGGCCTTATTGTGGATTACGGCACATTCAACTGGAAAAATAACCCCAATACTGCATCCCTGGCACGGGCCTTCGGTCCCTATGCCCTTTCGGTGCGCCTGCGTCGGGAGGTGTACCGCAATACCGGTGCATGTCTTGCCCCCCATAATGCATGGCTGCAGACCCTGGGTCTCGAAACGGTGGGCCTGCGGAGCCTTCGCTCCTGTGAGACCGCCAAAAAAATCGCCGCGTGGCTTGCCGGGGACTCCCGCACGGTGGACGTGGACTATCCCGGGCTAAAAAGCTGCTCCTCCTATGAGCAGGCGACGAGACAGTTTGAGGGACTTTTTGGCAGCTTGATCACCTTCGATCTGGCATCAAAAAAAGACTGCTTTGCCGTTATGGACACCCTGAAAATTATTCGGCGGGCCACAAATCTCAATGATAATAAGAGCCTGATTATTCACCCGGCTTCCACTATCTTTTGTGAGTTTTCACCCCGCGAGCGGGAGGATATGGGAGTACGGGATACCATGCTGCGGCTTTCCGTGGGGATTGAGGATTTTGACGACCTTGTTGACGACATTCAGAAAGGATTGGATCGAATATGAGAGAATATACGGAAGAACAATTACACCGCTATTCCCGGCATATTCTGCTGGAGCAGGTGGGTATTGAGGGGCAGGAGAGGCTTCTTGACGGGAAGGTGGCAATTATCGGTGCGGGTGGCCTGGGAGCTCCGGCGGCACTATATCTTGCTGCGGCGGGAGTGGGCACCATCGGAATAATAGACGGAGATCGGGTGGAATTATCCAATCTTCAGCGGCAGATCACCCATTTCACAAAGGATGTGGGAGCGTGGAAGGCTGAGTCAGCGGCAGAGAAAATGCGTGCGGTCAACCCCGATGTACGGGTGAATGTAATTCGTGAATTTGCCCGGGCGGATACCATAAAGGAACTGATCCGGGGGTACGATTTTGTCCTGGACGGCACGGATAATTTTGCCGCAAAATTTTTGATAAATGATGCCTGTGTTATGGAAAATATCCCCTTTTCCCACGGAGGAATTCTTCGGTTTGATGGGCAGACCATGACCGTGAACCCCGCAGAAAAAACCGCATGTTACCGGTGCGTATTCGGTGGTCCGCCACCCAAAGATCTGGTTCCCACCTGTTCCCAGGCGGGTGTTTTGGGAGCTGTAGCGGGAATGCTGGGAACCATTCAAGCCACGGAGGCATTAAAATTTCTTACCGGCGTGGGAACTCCGCTGTATAATAAGCTACTTACCTTTAACGCCCTGAATATGAATATGCGGAATGTCGACCTGCGACATAGTTCAAAATGTCCTGTCTGTGGAGACACCCCCACCATAACAACCCTGAGGAATATTGAGCAGGCAGCCTGCGATTTGACAGGAGGAAGTAAATGATTAAAATATCACAGAATGTCTATGATGATATGGTGGCCCATGCCCGGGAAGGTATGCCCCTTGAAATCTGCGGGTATCTGGGCAAGAAGGATTCCCGTGTAATCCTTGGACGGCGGATGAAGAATATTGATGCATCGCGGGAACATTTTACTCTTGATCCGGCGGAGCAGTTTGCGGTGCTCCGGGAGTTTCGAAATAGCGGTGTCGAAATTGCTGCGGTATATCACAGTCATCCCGAAACACCGGCGCGTCCTTCCCGGGAGGATATCCGCCTGGCACATGATGAAAAAATTAGCTATATCATAATCTCCATGGCGGAAAAGACGCCCATGGTGAAATCCTTTTTAATTACAAAGGGGCAGGTTGCGGAAGAACCCATTGAGGTTGTTTCATAAGCCCCGGGGAGATAAGTATGTCGGAAAAAAAGAAGTTATCAATTATCTGTTTCAGCGGAGATTTTGACAAAGCCGTTGCAGCCTTGACTCTGGCCACGGGATCGGCGGCGGTAAACTGGGAGGTGAACCTCTTTTTCACCTTCTGGGGGTTTAATGTAATAAAAAAGAAGGGCGGTCATCGATTCACCGGTCGGGGGATTTTAGCCCGATTTTTTAATTTTCTTATGGGAGGACGCAATAATACGCCCCTGAGCAGGCTCAATTTTGCCGGTTTGTCTCCCCGGCTTATGTCGGGAATGATGAAAAAGCAGAACGTGGCCACCCTTGAAGAGCTTTATGTGGCTGCCAAAGAACTGGGAGTTTCACTCTACGCATGTGAAATGTCCATGAATATTCTGGGAATAAAAAAAGAAGATGTGGATCCAGCAATCTCAGAGGTGCTGGGCGTTGCGGGGTTTCTGAACTATGCCGGAGACGGGCAGATA
>JBNJEI010000016.1:0-48063 GCA_051745755.1 Fibrobacterota bacterium | reverse complement strand
CACGGAAACAGTCGCAAGGACTTTAAAAAACAACTGCAGGTCGGTGACGATATTGCCCGGCAGCTTGAAGGCGGGGAGGATGCGATACTGGGCGTCATGATAGAAAGCCATTTGGTGGAAGGACGACAGGATCTTTCCGGTAGCACCGCGCCAACATTCGGACAAAGCATCACCGACGCCTGCCTGGGGTGGGACGATACAGCAGATTTGCTGCACCGCCTCTACACCGCGGCACAATCCCGCACCGCCTGACACCCGCCTCCCGGAGAAACCGCGTGCATCACAGGTGTTGCAATCGCAACACCTGTGGGTTTGTATTCCCGCCGTAGAGGGGAAAATGCATCATGGCACAGCTCTTGCTTAATGCTTTTCACAAAATACCACCTGCACTAAAGGAGAACTATGCGGACTGCAGCACGAGTGCTTATCATGATTACCCTGGGTATAACTGCACATTCCCGGGATATCACCGTACAAAGAAATCAAATCTGGAACCGTCTTACGGTACAGCCACAGTTTAATCACGGGTTTGGAGCCCTGCTTTCCGGAGGATTCAGAGAAAACCGACATGTGGAAATAACCCGCGGGGACGAAGACCCCGTACAGGGAAAAAACCAGGGAGTCTGGCTGCGTGAATACTGGATCGGGCCCACCTGGAAGAAAAAAACCGGTCCGTCAACACGGTATGTTCAACAGCTTCTCTATCGTCCGCAATTCTGGTATACCGATTTGCAGGGGGGAACCCCCTACCTTCGCCACACTTTTCAGAACAACCATAATCTTTTCATCTCCCTCTCTCCC
The DNA here is from genome assembly GCA_051745755.1 of Fibrobacterota bacterium. Classification (GTDB taxonomy): domain Bacteria; phylum Fibrobacterota; class Chitinivibrionia; order Chitinivibrionales; family Chitinivibrionaceae; genus Chitinivibrio. Next base: position 47,262 of record JBNJEI010000016.1, on the reverse strand, counting down.
GCCTGGCGGATCCATCAGCGGGCGGCACTGTGGGGAATGGCCGGCACGGAGGATTTTTCAAATGAGTTAATTTTCCGCTACCTTGCGGGACCGCAGTTTCACCCTCTGAAAAAACTGTCCCTTGGGGTGAAGGCCGAGCCTTTTTTTAAGCTGACCGCCCATGAAGACGATGATGACGGCACTGAGTTTTTTCACAAATTAGCCCTGTGGAATACCCTGACAGTGTATCCTGTGAAGGGGCTTCGCGTGTCTCTGGAATATGTGTATATTCAGAGTCATCCCGAAAGCAGTCGTCGAATAGACGATCATTACCTCTCGGTTCATACGAATTTTTCTTTTAAATACCGCAACTAAGGAGACTGCAGATGAGAAAGAAGTTACTGGCAAAGAAATCTCATATGGATTGGTCCTGGATACTGATGGTGGCATTTTTTATTCTGGGAATATACAATTATATTTTTGGTATACTGGGACTGATCTGCATGACCGCCCCCATGGTTCATGCCCTGCGGGGGCACGGAAAGCTGCACTGCTCGCATTACTGTCCGCGGGGATCTCTCTTTGGCCGGTTTATTCCCGCCATCTCCCGAAACCGGCCGCTGCCTGCGGCTGCGCGGAAGAAATGGGTCCGACATCTTTTACTGGCTGTTATGATGGGTATGTTTATACTTTCCCTGATTCACAGTGGAGGACAGCTCGATAAAATAGCCTTTGCCCTCTTTCGCCTTATGGCTGTATCCTTTCTGGTGGGTGTTTCCCTGGGGATTATATTTAAACCCCGGGCATGGTGTCAGGTCTGCCCCATGGCCCACGCCACAACAATGATCGACTCACTGAAAAAAAGGAAGGCAGCATGAGTGTAGTAATCGACCGCGACCACTGTATTGAATGCGGATTCTGTGAGAAAATCTGTCCCAAAAATGCCATTTATCCTCACCCGGAATACGGATATGTCATTTCAGAGGACTGCATATCCTGCGGCCTCTGTATAAAAAAATGTCCCGTGGCGGCCATTGAAAAAAGGGAATAGGAACTGTCTCTGCAGGGCACAGGACGTAATGTGCCCTGCAGCATCACTGCAAATCACAGCCCCGGCGGGGAAAAAATTGCATACCCGTAATTCCTGAAATATATTATCTAAAGAGATGACATCGATCAGACTGGGCAGTATGTGCGGTGTCAATATGACAAAACAGGCCACTCTTTTTTCCGGAGGTTTCTATGCGGCCCGGTATATACGAGATTTTAATACTGTTTCTGGTGGTTTTGGTGCTCTTTGGAGCAAAACGAATACCTTCAATTGCAAAGAGTTTTGCCGAGGGTATCCGGGAATTCAAAAAAGGGCTGCGGGGTGATGAGTGAAAAAGAGTATTCCCTCTCCTGTCATCTGAAGATACTGAGAAAAACACTCCTTTCCTGCCTTGCCATCTTTTGCATCGTTCTTGTCCCGGCATTTTTTCTTGCTGAAATAATCTATGACGTACTGGTACTTCGGCCGCTTTCCCGCACAGATTTTCCCGTGGACATTATCACAACAACCCCCGTTTCTCCTGTTTTGGTACGACTGAAAATGAGCTTCCTCGGAGCTGCCCTGATTTCCGCCCCGCTTATACTCCTGCGTCTGTGGCAGTTTCTTGCACCCGCTCTGTATCCCCGGGAAAAACGCCTGGCCTGCACCGCCACCATTCTGTCCTTCTTCCTGTTTGTCCTTGCAGCTCTTCCCGCCTATTATATTCTTCCCTATCTTATAGGACTTCTTGCCCGCCAGGCTCCGGGACACATATCACATATGTATGATATTCAGGCCTATGTATCCTTTCTGTTTCAGATTTTTCTGGCGTTGGGTATCCTGTTTCAAATGCCCCTTGTGGCATTTCTCTTCAGCAGGGCGGGATTTATTACCCATAAAACCCTTATCGGTGCCGGTCGTTATGCCCTTGCAGCCCTGTTTTTTGCCGCCGCATTCCTGAGCCCCCCGGATGTACTCAGCCAGTTTTTTCTCGCCGTCCCCCTGCTTCTGCTCTACGGCATCTCCATTCTCTGTGCCTATCGACGGAGTGAGACATGAGCGGTATCGGCGGCGGTGAAATTATTATGGTGCTGTTCATACTTTTCTGCGTGCTGTCCCCGGCAGATTTCAAAGCGGCTCTTCGATTTCTGGGCCGCCTTCACACCAAATACCACCACCTTATGGAAAAATACCTGGATCACGATATACTCCATGAAAACACGGGTGCACACACCATCAAAAAAGCCGAAGTCTCCACCGATTTTGACGAAGATATCGCAGAAAAAACCCTTCAAAATAAAAACACAAAGAAATAGTGCTGTGATTAAAAATACCCCGCATATCCTTCAGCCGCCAAGATACTCTCCCAGACGCAGGCTCAGGGCAATAATACTCAGGGTTGAGGGAACACTGATACCCGAGGGAAACAAGCTGGAATCACTGACATAGAGATTATCCATCTTCCACACACGCCCATTGGGCGTACACACCGAGGAATGGGAATTCTCACCGAACCGGCAGGTACCGTGCTGCTGCTCTCCCGCCGTATAAAACCCCAGGGGCGGCTCAACCCTGTTTGCGCCAAGGGAATAAAACAGGTGTTCCAGGCGGCGGGCCATTTCCCCGTGGGCACGGCGTGACTGATCGTGCAGTCCATAGTGCACCTCAGCACAGGGAATACCAAGGTTATCCTTTTTGTCACTCAGACGTATAAAAGTATGTTCTGAAGGCAGATAGTCGATAAATACATCCGTGCTGATATGGGAATATGAATAATATCGGTCAATGGCCGCTTCAAGCTCTGCACCGAATATGCGCCGACCCCTGTCATAGGAGAGAGCCAATGCCCGGTTTACGGGATTGGGATGGGGCAGCTGAAATATCACGGTTCCTCCGCGTCCGTAGGTAAGGTTTGGAGCGGACAGAGTATTGAATGCCGTGGTATACCGATTGATGAAAGAGGATGATCCCACCGCGGGGGGCGGCACAATATCCGGGGAAAAACATCCCGTTACTTCACAGGGAACCGTAAATCCGAGATTTTTGCCGATCATCTGCGATGCATCGGGAATACGGGAATGCAGAAGAAGACGGGCTGTTTCAATGGCCCCCGCAGCAACAACATATGTATCGGCACAAAAGGTTTCAATCCCGCCGGGGCCCACACACTCCAGGGCGTGAACCGCGGACCCCCCATGGAGGATTTTTCGTACGCAGGTGTTAGTGTAAAAGGTAAGATTTCCCGTTTCCAAAGCGGGAATAATACACCGGTGATACACATCTCCCTTGGCTCCGGTAAAACAGGGATAGCCGCCGCACAATCCGGAATAACTGCATCCGCCACCCGCGTCGGTGGGTTTTGGGCGAATTGCCCTGGGAAGGGAATGCAGGGGTAACCCCTCCCGAGAGCAGGCGGTATCGAGAAACTGCTGTGCACCGTGGCCCTGTAAATCCGGCCAAAAGCCTCGGCCCGCAATGCCGACGATTTCCATGGCCCGGGAATAATAGGGTTCCAGGATTTTTTTATCCAGGGGCCAGTCCCGGGCGGTTGCATCGTGCGGAATATTTCTCCGTGAGGGCAGAAAATCATCATCAGTCATGGGCAGAAAATATCCCGACATAATCCGTGTTCCGCCTCCTGCTACAGCTCCTCCCCACAAATGAGACGCCCAGAAGGGATCGGCGGATCCGTAGTGAAGGCAGCGCTGTCCCTGAGTCCCGGGAGGAGTACAGAGGTTGCGCCGGGAAAACCGAAGTTCATCCTTGAAAAGACCGCGCAGATCCAGCTCTCCACCGCGCTCCAGAACAAGCACCGACACCCCTTTTCTGCACAGATCCAATGCAAGGGGGGCCCCTCCGGCACCGCTGCCGATTATGCACACATCAAATTTACCCATACACCCAGTCTGCGGAGAAATGCCGGGGAGGGACAGTGGGGCGGGGAGGAAAGCCCGTATACTGTGCCGCTTCGATAAGACAATCGAGGAGAATATTGAAATCCGCCCCTGAATTCTCATAGAGAAACCCCTGCTGAAACCGGCGAATGATTTCTTCAGTCATTTTTTCCCTGAGAGGAAGGGAATGTGCAATAAGCCCCTGCCGGAGTTTTTCTGCAACAGCCTCTATGCGCCGCAGGTATTCACCGTGTAGGGGATCATCGGCAAGCAGTGCCAGGTGAGACGTAAGCCGCGCTTCTCCCGGTGCATATATATGGCGTGACACAAAATGCAGAACCTCTTCTCTACCTCCGGAAAGGCCGGGTTGAGCCGTGGACGGATGTCCCAGAAAGAGTGTGTTACGCAGGGATGCGGACAGAAAAAAAGGAAGAGCTCCGCAGCACAGGGCAAGAAACTCACGGCGTGTCATCGCAGTACCCTCCGTATCATAACCGCCAGCGCAGATAGTGCAAAGACGAGTGGAAAGATAAACACCGGAACAGACGCGGAATACTCCAGAGCTGCTGCAAAGGAGATCCGGGGGCGCAAAAGGATAACAGAGAAAAAGGTGATACTCACCATAAGAAGAAACAGTCGATACCCTGAAAACACTGCATCATCACGAATGTTCAGTGATGGAATACTTTTCAGAATCAGGGCCGGTATCACCGCCGTATGGACAACCCAGAATGCAAGATGGGTATACACCAACCGATCATCAAGGGGTGGGAAAAGTGCTCCCGCAACAGAATCACCACTATACAAGCGACCAAAAAAAACACGTCCCGCCGTAAAAAACCACAGAATGCACACACCCGCTATCCACAGATACCGCAGACTTCCCTGGTGCACCGCTGCGGCCAGGGAAAAGAGTATCGCCGCCAGAAGGATACAGGCAAATATTTCAAAAAAGATATCCCCCATAAACAGGGAGTATCGTAAACGGATAATAGAGTCCTCACGAAAGGGCGGCAGTGGAAGAATAAACAGGGCAAGAAAGAAACACAGCAGCGCACTGTACACACATGCCCAGGCACAGCATTCCTCCCGCCAGGCGGGTGAAAAAATGGGGCTCTTCATGATTTCCTCCACAGGGGCGCATCAAGAGGGATGGTACGTGAGAGATCCACATAGATCTCCCCCCGGGACGACCATATCTGATATCGCGGCAGATCCTGTTTTGGCGGACCGGAAACAACCCGTCCCTCCCGGCTGAATTCGCCCCGGTGACAGGGACAGAAAAAACGTTCTCCCCGCTCCATAAGACGGCACCCCTGATGAGTGCAGTAAGGATCCAGGGCCCGCAGAGAGTCTTTGTCCACACAAACAAGTATTCGGGACAGAATAACAGTACGATTTCCCTGAGCAAAAAGCTCATCAACGGTACCGATAGAGAGGTCTTTTTCTTCCGGCCCCCGCACACGCAGGGTTCTGTGGGCTCCCCAGATCAGATACCCGCCCATAAAGGCCCCCAGAGCAGAAAATACACTTTTGAGAAAATGCCGGCGGTTATGATCCATCTCCGGCTCCCGGCAACAAAGACATCCCCAGGGATACGCAGGCTATTCCCGCTGCCGCAACAGGAGCAGGAGGCATATCAATACCGATGGAGAGAAGCAGCCCCGCAGCTGTACCCGTAAAAGCCGCAGCCATTAGACGAATCATATAGCGGTCACAGCCCGCACTCCGGGGTTCCAGGAAAAAGGCGGGGAGTATAAATAAGGCAGATGTCAGAAGCGGACCCAGAAGCAGTATCCCCGCCATGCCGAAGCAGCTGAGCAATGCCCGGTGGAGTGTCGTCAGCAGGAGATGGTTTTTGCGGTTTTTCAGTATTAAAGGATCCACACTATGGGCATAGAAATCGTATCGGCGGGGAATCAGCAGAACAAAAAAGAGTATCACCGCCCCTGCGGCAAGCCACAACCCCCGCGGGGGAACAGCCAAAAGCTCTCCTTCCAGAAGGGTATCAAACAGAGCAGATACATGATGAGAACGGGACTGTATCCATATGACGGTCATATTGCTGAGAACAAAGAGTGCAACCAGGGCTGTGGACCGGTATCGGGGAGAAAGAAGGTAATAATCCATCAGAGTAAAAAGAAGACTGAGCATTACAAACAACCCTGCCGCGGAGAGAATAAAAAGCAGTCCCGGTGATCCCGGTGATATGCCAAGGGCAATCAAAACCGCCAGTATTGCCGTTCCCACGGCGGAAATGCTTACGGCAAGAATGCTTTCATTTCTCAGACAGAGGCTTGCTCCCAGGAGAGGAAGAACCAGGGAAAGAACGGCTGCAGTTGCAAAGGGGACAAGAGAAAATGACAGTATTAAAATAAAATTATCCACACTGCCCATCCTTTTTCAGATACAGACTTTTTGTATGTTCACCCCATATATCCGAATGGCTTGCAATAATTGCCGCCCCTCCGTTTTTACAAAACTCCAGGGTTTTTTCACGAATACGCGCCGCGCTTTCCCTGTCTGTTGCAGCCAGGGGTTCATCCATAAGAAGAGCACGGGGAGAACACATAAGAGCACGGGCACAGAGTACCCGTTTTTTCTGCCCCTGAGAAAGACACCCAAAGCGCTGTTGAATCAGGGGCGCAATTTTCAGTTCTTCCGGCAGAGAGGGTGCTTGGGCTCTGATTTTATCCGAAGAAATGCCGGCCATACGCAGTATATCCATAACCGTTGCCGGTGTATCGGAAGTCAGGCTCTGTTCCTGGGGGACATAGGCATAAGCACCCTTTTCACACTGCAGAGAAACCGTACCGGAAAAACACGACGCAAGGGAAATAAGCCCCTTCAGAAGTGTGGATTTGCCCGCACCGTTTTCCCCCCGCAGCACAAGTATGTCACCGGGCATAAGGGAAAATGATATATTGCGCTGAACTATTGTTTTGCGCCGGCCTGTTCCATAGCCAAAAGACGCCGTGTTACAGGTAATAAGAGGATTCATTCTTCAATCGCCTCAAGCATGAGTCGCAGATTATATTCGTTCAGCCGTATAAATGACGTTATTTCAGGCCTGGAACCAACCATATTGGCAAAACACACAGCAGGCGCTCCGATACGGCGGGCTACCAGATTGGGAATTCGTGAATTCTGCGCCTGATGATACAGCACCAGATCAACCGAATCCTCACGGGCCTTTTCCACCAGCAGTGCAAGATGTCGTGCATTTGGTGACTGCCCCGGCCGGGGCTCAATGGTGGCATACATCTCCATATCATAAAACTCGCAAAAATACGCCAGATCCGCATGATAGGATATAATTTTTAACCCGCGCAGAGGCTCTCCATATGCACGCAGACGCTCATTCATCTTTTCCAATCTCTGGAGATATCCCTGCAGATTTTGATAAAAATACTCCTGAAGCTCCGGTGCCGCATTTACCATGGCTGCGTATATATTTCTGGCCATATGCGGCCCGGTGTGGGGGCTGTTATTATAATGCGGATTACCTTTTAAATGATGCCCCAAAAGGCTGTCCGCCATTTCATCCGGTGTTTCCAGGATAACAATTCCGTTATACACTTCCACCCACCCTGACGCATCGGGATGAATATCGCGGTTTCGGGCGCTCCGTGCCAGATCGGGAAGCCAGCGCTGCTCAGCCAGAAGCCCCAGGCTCATCAAAAGATCTGCATTATTCAGTATGGGCAGAAAGGAAGATCGTGCCCTGACAAAATGAATATCCTCTGTTCCTTCAGCAAGGGAATACACAGATACCTTTTCACGCCCGATCTGCTTTGCAATATCAGCAATATCCGGTATGGACGTGACAATATTGAGCCCCTGAACGGCACAGCACAGAAAGATGAGTACCATACACTGCTTTACTGCAGCCATGGAAACACCCCCGTAAAAAGCCCGAGAAACTGGTAAAAAACCGTGCTGATAATCCATGATGTAAAGAAGGGATAGCAGGCAAATAGAGCGGTAAGGCCCGCTGATTTAAAAAAATGATGAAACATTGCAATGGATGCCAGGCAGCTTCCGCTCAAAAGCACAAAAAGCATCATGGCAAGGGCAGAACGAATGGTAAAGGTTGGATCCTCTGCAAGGGCCTGTCGCAGCACCTGGGGACTGTCCGGCGTATATTCAATGCCGTAAATGGTAACCAGGGTGGATATGACCACTCCGTTCCCCACAAAGCTGTTCAGCATGGCAATGCTTCGGCGCCAGTCCTGCCCCATGGGACGGAAAAAGGGCTCTACCACATTCCCGATGGCCGCCATATAGCTGTTGTGAAGGGAAAGGCTGACCCGGGACGGTGGTGTAATCCCTGCCTGACGATATTCCGCAGAAAGACTCTCATATTCTTCCGGGGAAACACCGGGATAGGTGGAAAGGGCCCAGATAACCAGCCCCACTGCGACAATAACCCCGCCGGCTTTTATCATAAAATGCCGTGTATCATCAAGTGTCTTTTTGGTAAACGCCCGCATATCAGGAAGGTGAACAGGTTCCGCCTGAGGCGGTTGCGAATCAGTGATGGTTTTGATATTGAGTATTTTACGATAAATCCGGGAAGATATCAGGGCATAGATAATACCGATACCATATAAACCAAAGAGCATGCTGCCCTGAAGATGGACGGGAAATACCGCGGAAATAAGAAGCACGTATACCGCAAATTTCGCCCCGCAGCTCATAAAGGGGGATATCAGCATGGTAATCAGACGCTGTTTTCTGTTGTCAATCCCCTGAGCACTGTGAATGGCATTTACGCTGCACCCAAACCCAAACAACAGGGCGGGAAAGGAGTAGCCGGAAAGACCGAAACGTTTCATAACAGGATGCAGAAGGGAGGCGGTCCATGCGGTGAGACCTGAATAATACAGTGCATTGGACAGCATAAACATTAATATGATATTGGGCACATACACCATAAACCCGCCCACCACGGTGAGCACACCATAGACCAGAAAATCCCGCAGCGGTTCATAGGAAACTCCAAACCAGGCGCGTTTGATGATGTACTGAAAGAATTCTTCCACAAGAGCCGTGGGATGACGCCCCAGGAAAAAAACAATGTTAAAAAGAATAAAAAGGGAAATCAGAAACACAAGGATTTTAAGAAACCTGTTCACCTTCGCCACCATTTTTAAATTTTACCCGTATTTCGAATATATATAATTGCTTCCGCGGGATTTAATCCTTTTGGACATCTTTGGGCACACTCAAGAAAAAGATCACATTTCCAGAGACCCAGGGACTCAATTTTTTCGCGAAACTCACGCCTGTTTCCACGGCGTTCATCGTGTAAATACACCCAGGCACGCAGCAGAGCGGCCGGGCCGGCAAAAAACTCCCCTTCAGCTTGTTTTACCGGGCACAGGGACGTGCAGATTCCACAGAACACACAATGTTCATGAATCTCACAGCTCTCCCTGTTTTCCCGTGACTGTGTCCGCCCGGTTACAGGAGCGCTGCACACCTCTGCCAGGGCATGATAAAAGGCATCTTTGTCCACAATCAGGTCTTTTTGGCGTGGAAAGAGGGGAAGCGGTTCCACGGCATAGGATTTTTTTTGCGGTGCAATCATGGTATTACAGGCAAGGCAGGCAACACCGTCCACCAGTACAGCGCAGGAGCCGCAATCCCCCTTGGCACAAAAGGAGCGGAATGCCAGGCTGTCATCATACTCATCACGGATCAGTATCAGGCAATCCAGCACGGAAAGCGCTCCTTGTGCGGGGAGAGAAAATCTCTCCCAATACGTGGTATTCTTATCTTTTCCGCGTGCAATTTTAAGGGTTATACACTTATTCACGACTGCACCTCCATACCCTGTACCGCGGCGTGAGGCGTATCATAATACAGGGAAGAACGGGCCACGGTATCAGGGGTGGAATACTCTTCTCTGAGAAAACAGCCCCGACTCTCCCTGCGCCACAGCGATGTGCGCAGAATAGCCTCCGCAGCAAGGGCGGAGGAACAGGCCTGCAGCCGAAAGACTTCACGATAATCGTAGGGACCACGGGGGGAATATGTCCCCAGGGCAGCCAACTCCCTGCGTGTTTTTTCCAGGGTTTTCAACCCCTGTTTCAATCCACTTTCATGACGCACTCCTCCGGCATACTCCCCGAGGAGACGGGATACCGTTGTACGACAGTGGGCGGTTATGTTTTCCCTGTCAGTATTCTGGGTGTGCCGGGGCCTGTCTTTAGGAAAAGACGGTGTAAATACATTCCTCTTCTGCCGGCATGATTCAGCGTCAACATCACGTGCAAAGAGCAGAGAAAAAACAACCGTTTCCAGAAGAGAGTTTCCTCCCAGACGATTTGCTCCGTGAGTGGAACGGCAGGCTGCTTCACCGAGGGCATAGAGCCGGGAAATACAACGGGACTGCATCGGATCCCACACCCTGCTGCAGGAATCAACGGGAATCCCTCCCATGGTATAATGGGGTGCAGGAAAAACCGGAATACGCTCCTTTCTGGGGTCAATACCGCCCTGACGGGTTAGCATGTCATACAACGCAGAAAGGCATTTCAAAAAAACCGAGCGGGGAAGATGCCGGGCATCAAGATAGACATGGGATTTGTTTTCATCACGCATCTGCTCATACATCGCCCGTGAGACAATATCACGCCCGGCCATATCACCCAGAGGTGAATACTCTGACATAAAGTGTTTTCCCGCATGATTTATCAGTCGCGCACCCTCCCCGCGGAGGGCTTCGGTGATAAGGTGTCCCGAAGGATACAGGGCAGTGGGGTGAAACTGAATAAACTCCATATCCCGCAGGGGAATACCCAGATCCGCCACAAGACGGCACCCATCACCGCATTGCATTGATGAGCCTGTGGAACAGGCATAAATCCCCGCATATCCCCCCGTGGCAAGAACGGTGTTTCCCGCCCAGTAGTCAAGAATCCGTCCCGTTTTTAGATGAAGCGCCCGAACACCGTAACAGGTGTCCTCCGCAGAAAGAAGGCGCAGAGCATACTGATCATCAAGAAAAACCACCCCCTGGTGTACCGCCTCCTCCCACAGGGAAAAAAGAAGGGCATGGCCTGTTCTGTCCCCACAATGACACACCCGGGCAGCCAGCTGTCCCGTTTTGGGGGAAATATGACCGCCGAAAAACCGCCGCGCCGGCTCATGCTCAGTATCCCGTGAAAAGGGTACACCGAGACGCTGCAGATACCGGCGGGCATCTTCTGCATGATAACACAGATCATGGACCGCCGCCGCATCACCCAGTCCAACTCCGGCCATACGAGTATTTTCATAATGATCACGGCGCCCCGCTTCATCGGTTTCACCGCAGGCAATACCGCCGCGGGCGCATACAGAGGCAGAGCGCAGGGGGTAATCCGTGCAGAGCACGGCTGTTGAAAGCCCTTTTTTGGCAGATTCACAGGCCGCTACCAGGCCGGCAATACCCCCTCCGACTATAAGAATATCATACGAATCCCTCCGGGCTGTCATGAGCGCCGCCTGTCAGTATTTACAGATGATTCCGAAAAACTCTTTTCGGCAGGGGGCTGTTCTGTACACCTTCTGAAAAAAAAAGTGGTCACCATATGGAGCACAAGGGAAAGAAGAAAGAGGATGCTCAGGGATACCGCCCACAGAGAACTGTAAAAACTTCGCACGAGCTCGACATCCATAGACCCAATACGGAGGAAGGGATTGTCCCCAAGGTGAAAATATGCCAGGGCGCAGAGGCACAAAAAAAGCGAGTTGATTTTACGCACCCGCCACCAGAAATCACCCCTGCTCATGGAAGAGGACTCCAGAGAAGATGGAGGATAGTAAGTATACCCGCTGCAGCCAGGGCAAACACAGCGCGGTCCATCCATTCCCGTGGACGAATACCGTATAAAAAGAAGAGACGCATGGCGCCGGAAATAATATGATACTGCAGAAAAAACAATAAGGAAATCCGCACAACAGCCCATCCTGTAGCGTCAGTTATCACAGACAATTGGCCATAGGTATCGGGTGAGAAATAAACAAGAAGGAGGGCGCCAATAAAAAACAGAATATAAGTACCGAGACAGAATCCTGTCACCATCTGTATCCGCTGTGTATACCATGCAAAACTTTTTTTTACCAAATAGTATCCCCCTGCTGTCTTCCACCTCAAAAAACTAAAATATGTAATGGATTGGCCGGAGAAAATATACGGGAGAAAAATTATTTATGCAAAAACATGTTTTTTTATATATTATACCATCATATGGTGGGATGGGTACTCTCTAAATAAAGGTTTTAAACAAATGCTCCAAATAAGTATTGCCTTTCTTTTATTTTTTTCATGTAGCAGCATACCAACAGAAAATTCTGCAGAAAATTCAACTGACGAATCGTTGGAAATACGCACCAGCGAAATCTCAGCTACGCAGATACATCTTGAATGGTCACCCAAAACAACCGACGGATTCCTCTGGTACGAATTACACACAAAGGATTCCGCCGCCCCGCAATTGCGCCGCTATAACGCTCAGGATACAACCCTCTTGATCACGGGTCTGCAGCCGGATACATCCTATGAATTTACACTGTCACTCCTGCATTCCGGAGGCAGAATCACCGGGCCTTCCCTGGAGGTCCACACCCTGCCGCTCAATACCGACACGGAAATTGAGGATATTTCAAAGGGCTCCATGGTGCTCATACCTGCGGGTAATTTTTGGTGGTACTCACGCACTACTGCCTACGATACAACAGAAAGCGGAGAGATAATCGGCCGAGTGGTTTCGGACAGCACCGCCGTGGAAATCGGCCGTTCGTTTTATATGGACACCACCGTAGTGGACGCCGCCCTGTGGAACCGCATTATGGATGATACTCTTTCAGGAGCCGACGAAGGGCTCCCGGCGCGCAGACTGAGCTGGTTTTCAGCCATACTTTTCTGTAATAAACGCAGTATTGAAGACGGTTTTGACACAGCCTATACCTATGACAGCATTAGTTACGGACAAGCCACAGGGACCATTCAAAATATCATAAACCTGTCCTGTGATTTTTCCTCCGCCGGGTATCGTCTTCCCACGGAAGATGAATGGACCTATGCCCTGCGGGCCGGAACAGGTCCGGGATTTTTCTGGGGTGAATCCTGGTATCCCCATGAAGACCGAACCTACCCTCATCCTGATCGCCCCCAGGAGCGGGATTCCATAGATAAATACATCTGCTGGGAGCAGGATTCCCCCTGCCCCGTGGCATCAAAACAGCCCAACCCCTGGGGGCTGTATGATATGGCGGGCACAATTAACGAATTTGTATGGAATGTGTTCTATGAAGAGGAAGAACTGACCAATCGCAAAGATTACCGGGGGCCGGATCTTTCCCTGTTTCATCCCCTTGAACACCGGTATAGAGGCGGAGCATACAATGAAGAGCGTATGCAGTATATGGTGGACTGGTTCAGAGGCGGAGAGGTTCGCGCAAATTTACAACCTCATGCAGAAACAATCGGTTTTCGGACAGTACGGAGCAGTAATGAATAAAATTTTGGGTATTTGTATACTCCTCTCTCTTGCAGTTTCTCTTCATGCGCAATATGCAGCATTTTATCCCACAGAAATATATATAGGTCTTGCGGGACTCCAGAATCAGGTTCCCGGGGAAAACGCCGACGAATTCTTTCCCTTTTCCTCTCTTCGACTCGTGCTGAACGAAGATCTTCCCGGCCCGAAATTTATGGATACAAAATTTTCTTTTGACGGTGGAATGGAAAAATTTCATCATATCGGACGCCATCGCGGATATACTCCGATATATGTAAATCCGAAAATCACCGCCCATTTTTTCCCTGCCGATGTTGTTACTGCGGGCGTGGAGTTTAATGTCAATTATGAAACCCTCTTTGCCCTTGATCTTTCCCATACCGATTCCGGGGCATCCGGGGGAAGCCTTGACCCCTTCTACCCGGATATTCAACAAAACACAAACGTGGTGGAATCCCTCTATGATCTTCGCGGGCGTATTATCCCCTTTGTCTATATCGCTGTGACCCCGGATCTTCTTCTGTATTCTGCATTGACCACGGGCCGAAGCTCATATTCCCAACCCGTTGACCGCGGTTTCGGCGCCTATAAAAACGACTACACCATTTACAAGGTTGAAGCAAAAAGCATTTATCTGACCCCCTTTAATATGCGATTTTTTGTGTCACCCTATATATATCGAAACACCTATACAGAGCTGCCCGCCCGCGATGCCGACGGGCTCCCCGATCCTAAAAACCCCCTTCTGCGCGAAGACGGTGCGGGAGCAGCCTTCGGTGTTCGATCAGACTCCTATCGCTGGGGATACGTTGAACTTCAGGGGGAAATTGAATCAAACCGGGACCGAATCTTCGGCGCCAACAATTATCAAAAAATCTTTGCCAGCATCAAAGCGGAAAACCAGTATTTTACCGATCTGTTTGGATATATTGCCGGTGTGGAATACACCGACTTCTCCTTTGACGGCATTGTCACCACCACTGAAACCGATGACGGGGAGGACGGAATCCTGGCGGATGAAACCTACCGGCTTGACCTTATGACCATCTTTAATCTCAACCGGGTAATGAGTATTCGACCCCAATACGATATGATATATAAAAATGTTACGGACAATGAAACAGTTAAGCATCGGTTTTGGTGCCATTTTCACCTCTTGTGGTAATGAGGAGGATTGTATGAAAACACTTCTGATAATGTGCTCAATAATTTCTGTAACCTGGGCCTGCGGGGGTGGTTTGATCCCCTACACTCCCTCAACGGGGGAATCACAGGAGTCGGGAAAGCGTGCGGGATACTACATCATTAATAAAGGGGTGGCCCGGGGCATGTTTGATGTGAAGTCACTGCAGCCCGTTTTCCGTGAAATCCGTACCTCGGGAAACGAACGTAATCCGCGAAATCTGTCTCCCTGGGTAATCAAACGCCGGGAAGAACAGCAAAATAAAGAAACAGAAAATACTGAAACTGTCTCTCATCCCTTTTATCATCAGGAGCAATATCATCATTTCAGTGATGATGCCACTCCGTCAGATGCGGTTCCGGTCTTAAACCTTCATAAAATTCGATAGGGTATGTCTATGAAACATGGTATCACGTTGTACGTCATTATTCTTTTTCTGAGCTTTCACGCCCAGGGCGAATCCGGTTTTGACGGCGAGGAACACAAACCCGAAAATACGCAGGAGACCGGCGCGGAAAATACAGCTCCGGCAGATGAAACAGGAAGCAAGGGGGAGCAAAACCCCTTCCTGGATTCAAGTCGGGAAGCAGGGTCCTCTTCCGATGAAACCGATGATGAACCGGAGGAACACCTCTCAGATACCACTCCGGTTTCCCCTTTTTCAGAAACACCGGATGAGGAAACAGATCCTGGCAGTGATATGTCCGGGGAGGAATCCCTGTTTTTTGACGATGCTGACGACGAAGCCGAGTACGAAAGCCCAGCCTTTGAAGGAGATGCAGAAAATTTTGATGGCCCCGATGTTCGGGTTGATGTCGGCTTTTTCGGAGCCTTCACCTATATAAGTCCCCGTGACGGCGCCCCGGGCATAGCAACTTCAACAAATCCCGGAGGCGGCGCTGCCCTGGGAGCAGTTTTTCATCACTCAAAACATTTTATGTCCCGCCTCCGCGTAGGATATGCAAATCTGAATTTTGATGTTGATCTGAAAAACAACCGCTCTCCTGAACCGGGAGAAACAATTGTAAATATTACCTCCACGGAGGAACTCAATTATCTCACCGTACCGATTTCTGCCGGAGCCCGAGTGGGAAACGACTTTTTCTCTGCCTATACCATGGCGGGGGTTACCCCGGCCCTCCTCCTTTCTGCGGGTCTGCATACACGAAAAACAATGCACACCCGCTTTGAAAACGATACCGAGGTGATCAGCGAGGTTATTTCAGACAGGAATATCGCCGATTATCGTCAGTATTATCAGATATTCGGAGAAATTATTTTGGGCCTTGAAGTGCATTACGGCTATGGAATGATATATGCGGAAGGTGCCTATTTACGTGCATTGAGAGGGGTTCATGAATACCCCAATGATCCCTTTACCGAACCGGCCCGGGGCTCCACTCTGCTTCAGGTTGTTCCCCTTTCCCTCGGGCTGAGGTTCTATATATGAAACAGGTACTCCCCATACTCTCAGCGCTTTTTCTGTTCTCCTGTAATATCATGGAAGACAGCGTATCCGTCCGTTTAACAGAATATCATATATCGCACGGTCAGGAATATGGTGATACGTCCTATGCCGTGACCCCCTTTGATACCCGTCTGGCCGCAGAATTCACCCTGCGGGGAACCCGTATGCTTACAAACACCGTCAGCGACTCGACCCTCCAGGACAGTATGAGCCTGACTTTTTTTGTGGAAAAAGATACCGTTTTAGCGAACACCGCGGGGGATTTCATCCTTCCCGAAATTCGCACGGAGGATCTTTCCGAATCCGCCTGGTCAAATATTGTTCTCGGACTCCAGGCAGACAGTCTGTCTCCCTTTTGGGAAACCGTAACGCGGGAGAGTAAAAATGACAGTAGTGTCGGGCAAATGCAATCATTTATTGAAGACGCGGGTGCCCGCCCCCTGGAAGAGCTCGTTGCCCTCTTCAGAGAAGAATGGGAGGATCACACAGTCTCCTTTGTACAGGCTGCACTGGAGTCTGATTCCCTCTACTACAGATATCGTCAGTATGCTGAAGAGAATGAAGAAGCGGAAAATGCGTATCAGCCGCAGAATATGGAAGAATGGATCAGCGCTGCTCAAAAAAGAAATATTCTGGAGGAAAACGGAGCACCAGCCGCCTCTTTGAGCCCTGAACAGGAGGTATATTTACGATATTTTAACCTTCAGTTTTTATATTTCGGCATAATAAAAAGCCGCTTCACCCATAATCTGAAGTTTATCCCCTCCTCTCTGCAGCATCGGATTGTATATACCGTGAGCACCCGATGGAGCGATGAGGGGATAATGCGTGACAGCCTTCGTCATGTTATCGCCTTCAACAGGAATCGGTTTTCCTGGGTTTCCACTCAATTTCCCGGTGGAAAAACCCTGCGGCATATTCCCGAAGCATCCATGGGGCTTACCCAGCAGAAAAACGTCACCCGCTGGCCCCATGCACACGTTCCCCTCATACCCTTTCCAAAACTTTCCGAAAGTGATTATGAACGGTTTTTTCCCGTGCGCTCCATTGCATATACCCCCTTTCAGGAAAGCGATGATTTCTGGGTCATTCCCCTGGGGATTCAGGAATACGGCAATTTTCACGCTCCCTCCCTTTCTTTCAGCTCCTCCCGTGCAGTGACGGGCACCGTGGAAGTCTTTTGGGATAATTATTTTGACAATTATTCCACCCTTCCCGTAGAAGAAGCCATTCATTGCTCCGTTGAAGGGTATGAACGGAGTATTACCTACGGCGTTGGAACCGACACACCAAGATATATTGAAACGATTTCCCTGGAGCTTGGTGATGAATAAAATACTCTTCATAGCTGGTGCACTGCTCATCTTCTGCGTATCCTGTTCAGTTGAGGATCGACTGTTCTCAAATGATACAGAAATAATTCAGCTGCCGGATGATGACGAACCCTATGTTGACAGGGATATAATAGTATTTTCTGCTCAATCCGAGCCGTTTATGATATTTGACACCATTAATTTTGTGGGGAATTATGAATATTCCGTATATTCAAACGGCACAATCGCAGACAGCGGCGCAGAAAGCATTGAGTACTCCATTACCCCCCGGACCAACGATACAGTAGTGGTATGTCCGGATAAACAAAAAACATTTACCGTTGATATGGTTGAATTTTCATTAAAAAAGGGAGGCCGTGAGTTCTCCCGTCAGATGGCATTTCAAACCCGTCCGGAAGGAATCTTTCTCCTGTTCTATATTACCGAAACAGGAAAGATCGTTTCGGTTCCCGAAAACTATCAGCAGTTTTATCCCGAACCCATGGTTACAGGCTTTATAACAGACGACGACGGTACAGTTGGCCAGGACCGAAGCAACAGCTGGAATACTGTTCCATTTCAGCCCTACCTCAAAGACTATGCACACCGTATTGATAATTCAAAAACAATACTGGAAGGATTTTTTGCCAGCGATCTGCTGGGCCATCCCCATTACTGCATCCAGGGTAAATACTATTTTGACGGCATTGACATGAAGACCTATCACCAGTTCCACCATGAAGAAAACCGAAATGGGCAAACAGTCCGCACGACAGGGCATATACAGGAAACAAATTACCTGTTTAAGTTTGAAGGGATTTCCAAGATACGTGTTGAAGGAAACATTCTTGAACAACACGGATATGATAAAAATATTCGCCGTCTCTTTTCCTATACCCTGGAGCGTCTCCCATGAAAAAAACACTGCTTCTTTTGCTCTTCTGCATTTTGAGCCGCACCCTCTATGCCCATGCGCATATTTTTATTCACTGCAAGGTTCATGGCGTAGTGAATGAACGGGGTTTCAGAGGAGCCTATGTAAACTGGTCTTTTGACAGAATCTACTCCTCTTTCCTAATTCGTGAATTTGCAGAACCCGAAGCCGGTTCCTTTACGGAAGAACAGGAAAAGGATCTTTTTGAAAACAGCTTTCAACGATGGAAGGATGAATCATATTTTACTGAGATTCGCATAGACAACAGGCGCATTGTCCTGCCTGAACCCCGTGAATTCAGTGCCCGTATTACGGGAGAAATTGTGGAGTTCACCTTTTATATCCCCCTGCCCGTCCCCGCAGAAGATACGGAAAAGAACATATCCATACAATTTCTTGACCCCGTTATGTATGTTGATTTTACCCTTGAAGAGGACAATATATCTCAGTCAAATAATTCCTCAGATTCGGTTGTATTGGATAATACCCTGCGTCAGCGGCGCAATATCAAGTCCGTTCAGTATATCTTTTCCCGTCACTAACAAGGAGAAATCATGCTGTATATCTTCGTACTTACCGTTTTTCTGTGCTTTTTCCCCGTCATGGGTGATAACCCCTTTGTGGATCAGTCCACGGAGACGCAGCAGTCCTCTGATGCTCCTTCTCAATCCTCTGAATCAGAGGAAGAGGTGCTGGTCTTTGCCGAAGAGGACCCCCGCAACACAGAGCAGTCCCTTCCCTTTTGGTATGGTTATGTACAGTGGCAGCGGCAGGTCAATGACCGTCTTTCCGAAGCGATGATGGAGCTGCGGGAAAACCCATCCTTTTTTAATATCGCCCTGATATTTATCATATCTCTGGTATATTCCTTCTTCCATACCGCTGGTCCCGGCCATGGAAAAGCTATAATGGCGGCCTATTTTCTTTCTTCGGAAAAACGCCATTCCTCCATTGATGCTGCTAAAGCCGGAGTAATTGTGTCCATGACACATATCGGAATTGCATTTTTACTGAGCCTGATCTTTTATATGGTACTTCGTTCGGTCACCGCCGGGGCACAATCTGATGAAATGGGAAAATTTGCACGGTTTTACGGTGGAATAGCAGTTATTATCACAGGAAGTCTTATTATCCTTTCCTGTATTCCGAAAATAAAACGTATACTGCAGAATATTGAACATCAGTTGCCCCATTCCCTGCAGAGCAACGGTTCCCTGGTATGGTTTTCCATCCTCTCCGGCATGATACCCTGCCCGCTTGCCTGGTTTGTACTGATATTTTCCATATCCTACGGTATTTACGGATACGGCATTCTGTCCATTGCCGCCATGGCCCTGGGTGCCGCAATGACAATAAGTCTGACCAGTTTTGTTATGATTACGGGCAAAAACAAGGCCGCAGACCTGTTCTCCCTTTCCCGCGTGCAAAGCCTTTCTGCCATTGTACGAAGCGGAGGAGGAATACTTCTGATATTTTTGGGAACCGGCATGACCCTGGTATAACTATCTGACAGGTTTCCAATTTCCCTTCCACCTACGGACTTTCAACGAAGAATATACCCTTTTCGCAAAAACATATATATATTATTTATATAATATGTAAGGTTTTTATACAGGAGTACGGTGACTATGAAACAAAAAAATTACATACACGAAGGACTTCTTTTTCTTCGAATCGGAATCGGAATAACCATGATGCTTCATGGAGTGCCAAAATTGCTGGGCGGCCCGGAACAATGGACAAATATCGGGACCATGGGAATGGGAGCCCTGGGAATAACCTTTGCCCCTGCATTTTGGGGCCTTATTGCTGCCCTTTCAGAAGCTTTGGGCGGCCTCTTACTTATACTGGGTAAATATGTACGCCCCGCAGCTTTTTTTCTGTTTTTCACCATGCTCGCAGCAGCCCTGTTTCATCTTTCCCAGGGCAGCGGGTTTAAAGGTTCGGCCCATGCCATAGAACTTGCGGTACTGTTTGCCGCACTCTTTATCATCGGCGAACCGAAATTGACTCCAGACCTCTTATTTGGGAGAAAGTAGCGGGTAATGAAAACCTGGATTCGTGCACTTCGGGTCTATTCCTTTCCCACGTCGCTCATACCTGTTTTTTTGGGGGCCTTCCTTGGAGGGCCTCTTGAATTACCCCGTGAGGGCATTGTCCTGTTTTTCATTATAACCGCCATGCTGTGTATTCACGGCGGTACAAACCTTATTAACGATTATGAAGATTATAATAAGGGTCTTGATGATGCAGAACACCCCGGTGCAAGCGGGCTCATGGCAGATAATATTCTGACCCCGACACAGGTCCAAAAAACAGCGTATATTCTTTTTGGTGCTGCGTTTATCTGCGCACTTCCCCTCTTTTATATCGGAGGACTCCCTATACTAATACTGGGTATAACGGGGATTCTCGGCGGTTATTTCTATACCGCACCTCCCTTTGCCTATAAATACAGAGCTGCAGGTGATTTTTTTGTGTTTTTTCTCATGGGTATAGCTCCTGTGGCAGGGACCCTCCTGCTGATAACCGGGGAAATCCTGCCTGTTCACATACTTCACGCGCTTCCCACAGCATTTCTTGTCACGGCAATCCTTCATGCGAACAATATTCGCGATGCGCAACACGATTCTGAATGCGGTGTGTCCACAGTGGCGTATATTCTCGGAGAAAATAAATCCCGTGTGGTTTTCGGGAGTGAGGTTTTGGCAGCCTATGGAGTGGTTTTGCTCACGGCATGGATTCACTCCGCTCCGATTCTGCTCCTCCCCTTTATCAGTATTTTTTCTGCCCTTCAGCTTATTCGTAAAATACAGAAAAGTATGCATAATCAGGCGCTGATTCAGTATATTGATAAGGATGTTGCCCAGCTCTACACTGTGTTTGGCCTGCTCTATGGGACAGGTTTGTATTTTTACTTCTGAAGGGGATATCAGTGGATTTCACAAATGAAGAACTGCGCCGCTTACGCGATTGTGTTCAGAAGCAGCGAAACACCTATGCGCAGCACCTTAAAAACAAAACGTCCCCTGACTTTCTGACTCAGGAATACGCAGCTGTACTTTCATCATATATTCAGAATCCGGGTAAGCAGTTTCGATCTCTTTTTTTTCTTTTAACATATTTCTCTCTTTCAGAAAAACACCCGGAGGGAATCTATGCTTCCGCTTTGGCCGTGGACCTGATGCAGGATTTTATTCTCATCCATGACGATCTTATCGACGGAGCGCACACGCGGCGCGGAGAATTGACTGTTGATAAAAAAATTGCCAGGCGCAATACAAAAAGCCGCATCAACCCCCGCCATGCGGCCTTAAT
Organism: Fibrobacterota bacterium; assembly: GCA_051745755.1. Lineage (GTDB taxonomy): Bacteria > Fibrobacterota > Chitinivibrionia > Chitinivibrionales > Chitinivibrionaceae > Chitinivibrio. The sequence goes on along the minus strand of JBNJEI010000016.1, from coordinate 25,631 downwards.
CATGGGAGATTATCTCTATGCATCATCCCTGGATATGTTTTTGGAAATTAACGCCCCATCGGATACAAAGGAACGGGCCTTGAAAAAAATCACTCAAGCAGCGATGAAAACTGCCCGGGGACAATTGAAAGAATTCTCTCTGCAGGAAAAATCCTGGAGCGGTATTACTGCAAACATGATTTATGACGTCTACGATCTGAAAACGGGGTATTATTCTTTCTGTGCCCCCATGACCGCCGGAGCGACCCTGGCAGGGCGGGATGAAAAATTCTGCAGGGGCCTGGAAAAAGCCGGACTTCTTCTCTCCCGCGCCTTTCAGCTCTGCGATGATTATAATGACCTGGTTTCTCCGGCACACCTCACGGGCAAAAGCGGAATTCCGGATCTTCACCGGGGAGTAAAAACCATCCCGCTCCTGTATGTGTACCAAAATCTAAGCGACCCGGAAAAAACACACTTTGAAAAATCCCCATGGACTGCACACACAAAAATACAGTCCACCCTCAAAACGTGGATTTCCTCACCGGCTCTTTCTGAGTTCATAGAGAAAGAAAAAGAGCGGTGTATATCCACTGCATTCTCTATTCTTACAAAACTTCTGCCTGAAAACAGAGAAACCCAAGCTCTGTTTTATATATGCAATCAAATATTCACCCCGGAGAAAACCCTATGAAAATTGTAATCATCGGCGCTAATTTTGCCGGCCAGCAGGCATTTAAAAAACTGTCACACCTTACAAAATACCATGAGATTCATATACTGGAGAAGGAATCCCACGCCACAATGATTCCTTCCCTTCCTGATGTTGCCGCCGGTAAAATTGCACCGTCCTGTATAAGGGCAGATCTCAGATCTTTATTTAACAAAAAGAATGTGTTTTATCATCAGGCGGAAGTGACCACTGTGGACTTTACACACAGGACCATCATCACGACACAGCAAAAATACTCCTATGACTATCTTATCCTCGCCGCTGGATCCCGGGCTCAAATCCTTCCTCTAAATACGGGGGATATACCCTTTCACACTCTCATATCCCTCAATGACGCTCAAACCATTCAGAAAAAATTAGAACTGTACTGCAAAAAAGAAGGAGAAAAAAATATTATCATTATCGGGGGAGGGTATACGGGATGTGAACTTGCCGGAGCCTTTGCCGTCACTCACAGGAATAGGGACGTAAAAATCACCATTATAACTCTGGATGATACTATCATACCCTTTCTTACTTCCAAAGAACGGGCCCGCATTGAAAAGGAGCTTGAAAAACGGGGGGTTACCCTGCTCTGCAATAATTCTGTGGAGAAAGTCACAGGAAATACACTCTGTACCGTGGATGGACAAACCTTTGAGAGCCCCTTTGTCTGTTCCGCCGTAGGTACAGCTGTTTCAATCGGAAACTTTCCGGGAAACACGCCGGAAAAATCCCGTGCCCCGCTTCCGATAACCGGCACGCTGCAGCACCGTGATTTCCCTGAGGTGTTTATCACAGGAGACATGGCAGATTTGAGAGACAAAAAGGGAAACAAACTTCGTAATTCCGTCAATTTTTCTAAAATGTCCGGCGCCCATGCGGGCAAAAATCTTGCTGCACAGATTACAGAAAGAAAACTGCGTCCCTTTATCCCCCGTGATCTGGGCTGGGTCATTCCCGTGGGTAAAACCAGCGTGGGCAGGCTTTTTGGCACAATTCCCGTGTGGGGAAAGCCCGGAGTACTGCTGCATTACTTTATGTCCGGTGTGCAGAATTTCAGCATAAAAAACTTCTTCGCTTTCTGTAAGATAACTCTGCGTGAATTAGTCTCCTGAAACCAGCCGTAGCGACAGATTTTTCCCTCGTTCCCCAGGCATACCTGGTAAGCTCCCTGAATAGAAAACGGCCTTCGGAAATCCTCCGAGGGCCGTTTTCTGTTTACCGGCTTAAAAAAAGATTTACCGACTTATACGAATGGTTTCAGAAACTCCCATTCCTTCAATTTTCAAAATAAGCACAGATTCTGTACCTGTACCGTCCATACGTGAAATATCAATGCCGTTATTCCCCCGTTGCAGCTCAAGAGATTTTTTTGTAAGCTGACGACCGGAAACTGTATAGGCCGCAAGCTCATATCGTCCCCGACGGGGAACTGCCAGTGTAACACGGTTGTTTCCATACTCTTCAAGGGTAATACCCGCTCTTTGAGTGGCATCAGGATCTGTAACAAGAGGAATTTCTCCGGCGCTGAGGCCTTCAAAGCGAACAACCCGTATTTCCACTTCTCCGGAGGTTCCTTCAAAATTCGGCGTAATTTCGATACGGCTCGTTGTTGATTTATCAAAGGTTGCCTCTTCAGCCCATTCCGGTTGAGAAAACCGATCCGTTGTAAGCATAATAGTGTCGGATTTCCAGGAGCCCTGTGTGGCACTCAGATCGGTTCGATATTCTCCGCCTTCCTGAGTAACCGTTTCCATGGGTAATACCAGCTGAAAATCATTGCCGGTTTTGTATTCCATAATCATATATCCCGGATCACCGAGATTTGTGTCTATTTCAGCTCCGAGAGCACCATAGGCATATTCGTCATTATCAGGATCCGATGTTGTCATTGAAAAATCCACGGTAACCACGGAATCATCATGCACAAGGGACTGTCCCGTATCCACAGACGTTCCCAGTTCATCGTGATAGACATACCATCCAAGATATCCTGAAACGTTGTCGCCGTGAATAAGATCTTCGTCCATAATGCTTATGGTAAAGTCCTTGCTTACCGTAAGTCCTCCTTCATCCTCCGCTTCTATGGTTACCGGATATTGTCCTTCCTCCAATTCCCGGGCAGTACGCAGTTCATTTCCGTTTATACTGAATTCCTGCCCTCCCTCAAGAATACGAAAGGTATGGTCACCGGGATTTTGGTCTACCGCTTCAAGATATCCCACCAGGGCATTGGATTTTTCGGAAGGCCCCTGTTTTGAGGAAAGAATGATATCCTCCGGCGGCGTATGATCCTCCACAAACTCAGCATAAATCGTCATATCGGACGTAATATTTTCGAGAGTATAGGTTTCATGGCTGCCGACACTCTGACCGTTAACACGAATATCTTCAACAACATAAAACGATTCGGGCTCAAAGGAAAAGCTTTGACTTCCTCCGTTAATCACCTGAATATCTCCTGAAGGATCGATAGTCCCACCCCCGGATGAGGACGCTGAAACAGTATGCCTGGTGACAATTTCTCCCCGGATGTCATTCAGGGCCTGCCAGATTTCCTGGGTTTGCCATGCTGAACTTTGAAGCTGAATATCCCAGATACCCACTCCGGCAACACCGTCGTTGCGCACCCAGTTTACATGGGTCTGCGCATAATCATTTTGCCAGGAAGATTTGCTTGCGGGCATACCAAGCATAAGCTGATCGGGATACTGGGTGAATGCTTTCTGACCGGCATACCCACGCCATTCAGAGGCATTTGCACCGATTTCTTCGTATCCCATGCTGGTAAATGCCGTCACATGGGGGGCTATATGATCCCAGTAATTTGCATTGGGGGAATTCCAGCGTGCCGCGAATGTTGCTACGGTCAGATCTTTACCCCGATTATCCATCTCAGACCCAAGCTTTGAGATAAACTGCACAAAGGCAGCACTGTCCTGAGCTGATGCGTTGCCCCCCATTCCTTCCAGGTCAATTTCTATACCGTCAAGATCGTATTCTTCCATTATGGAAATCAAATTTGAAATGGTTGCATCCTGATTTGTCCGAAAGGCATTTACCGCCATGTTCCAGTCCCATCCGTCATCGGTTGCGTTATAGATACACAGCATGGTTTTAATCCCGTATTGGCGCGCCCAGTCGCGAAACCAGCGAACCGATGATGGCCCGACACCGCTGAATCTGGTATCAAACTCGACCCCCCCGTTCCAGTCGGGCATCCAGAATTGCAGCGCAAGGTGTGAAAGTCCGTCCTTGGGACCATACCCTCCCCATTCTGCCTGAACGACATTTTTACATCTCTCAATCCCATAGGGAGGAACCCAGGAAATAACATGTGCGGAAAATGCCTGAAAAACAAGAAAAAGGAGAATAATGCAAACTTTGTTGTTGGTTATTCTTTGGTACATAGCACCCACCTTATTTTAAAATTGTACACTTACGTATAGTGTAATAAAAATTATTGAAGAATTGCTGTTTTTAATGTTTTATCATTTTTTTATGCAAAAATGTCAAAAAAAACCTATATTGTTTGTATTACAAACTTGTTTGCAGGAGCATTTAATGAAGGATATCCCACAGGCTGAACAGGATCTTGCCCTGATAAAAAACACCCTCGAGATATCCCAGGGAACCCGATATTTCAGAATTATCCTGCTGAGTTTCGGTGGATACTTTGTTTTTTCCGGTGTCCTTATCCTTGCAGCACTCAGTGCAGTGTATGCCATGATTCATTATTCCGTTGACACCTCATGGATAGTTCTTCTTATAAGCGTGGTTTATGTAGGACTTTCCCTTGCAAAAATAAGCTGCATAAAAAAGGCTGCACAAAAAGAAAACATCCCTCTGAGGGAACTTTTTTCCAACAGCGTTTTTTCCTCACGCTTTCTTATGTTTTATACCCCGCATCTTTTCACAGCCCTTTCAGTCATTGTGTATCTCATATCTGCCGGTCAGGCACGGCATAGTATCCCCGCCGTACTTTTTATATTCGGTTACAGTACAAACAGCGTGGGAATACTCTTTCGCCTCCGCAGCTACACCATTATGGCCTGGCTGTTTATTTTACTTGCCGTAACAGGGCTGTTCTTTCTTATGGACTATCCGTATATTCTCTCAGGAATTGGATTCGGACTGATGGTGATTGTTGCCGGCCTCTGCATAGAAATAGAAAAGCGGAGAAACTGAGGTGGAAAAGGATCAAAGGGATATTGAACGGCTTTTTTCCGCTCCGGCACGGTTGCGGATTATGGCTACGCTGATAGCTGAAGAGAAGATGGATTTTACGGTGCTGCAGAAACAGCTTAACCTGAGCCGGGGAAATCTAAGCTCTCACGGAAAGCAGCTTCTGAAGTCAGGCTGTCTGGAAATACAAAAGGATTTTAAAAACAACAAACCACGTACCTCATATAAAATAACCCAAACAGGATATGATGATTTCAAAAAATACATAACCATTCTTGAATCAATTATACAAAAATCCCGTCTAAAGGAGTAATCTTCATGGATAAAAACGTTTTCACCGGAATAATTATGTGTGCCGCCCTTTTCAGCCTCGCAGCACAGGACGCTGCGGTTACTGATTTTATATCCGCCTTTGATGACCTCTATCGAAGCAGCTCATCCCGTGCCAGAATGCGCCTGGAAATAACCACTCCGCACTGGGAACGTGAAATGGAGATGCTGAGCTGGACACAGGGGCAGGAAAAAATGCTGATCAAGGTGGTATCTCCCCGCAGGGAGCGGAATATGGGAACATTGAAAGTGGAAAACCAATTGTGGAATTATATGCCCCGCACAGACCGGATCACAAAAATCCCTCCCTCCATGATGATGGCCGACTGGATGGGGTCTGATTTTACCAATGATGACCTTACGGGAGCCTATACACTAAGTGAAGATTATACGGTTTCCCGGGAACGGGAAGATGATGATTATAATTATTTTTCCGCCGTTCCAAAAGAAGGCCGCCCCATTATCTGGGGAGAGCTGCTGATCAAGGCACATAAAAAAAGTCATATTCCTGCACAGCAAACATTCTATGATGAACACGGAGAAGTAGTTCGTACTATGAAATTTTCCAATATAACAACCTTTGGAGACCGGACGATTCCCGCCACCCTCGAATTGATTCCCACTGAAAAGGAAAATCAAAAAACCGTTCTGCACTATGTGGAGGTTGAATTTAATGCAGAGATAGACCCCGACCGATTTTCAACCCATGCACTCCGCAGACCCGTCCGGGGGGAATAATGCTGCTCATAAAAATAGCCTTCCGCAATATTTTCCGTCAAAAAAGACGATCATTCCTCACTCTCTTAACCATGGTGAGCGGGTTCATTATGGCAAATTTTGCGCTATCCATCAACCTGGGTACCTACGGAAATATTATTGAGGATTTTACGCGCAATAAAACAGGACATGTAAAAATCAATCATCGGGAGTACCGCGAATCCCCAAGCATTTATAAAACCATCGATTCCAGTGCAAAGATTATCCGTAAGCTGGAAAAAAACAGTCTGATCTCCCATGTAACGCCAGCTATTTTCGGTGGCGGTCTTGCAGCGGTGCATGATAACAGTTTTCCCGTAACAGTCCGCGCTGTGGATCCGCGTCGGGAAAATGCGGCATTTAATTTATCCGAAGAAATAACTGATGGTGATTATTTTTCATCCAACGGCACCCGGGAAGTTATTCTTGGAAAAAAACTGGCACATCGGCTTTCTGCAGATATGGGTGATACACTCTATCTTTTTTCTCAGACGGCCTACGGGCGTATGGCAGAGGATATATTCTCCGTACAGGGTATTATATCACCGCAGGAGCAGCGCCTCAGCCAAAGTCTTCTCCTTATGCCCCTGGAAACTGCTCAGGAATATTATGAGCTCTATGACCGCATTCATGAAATTTCTCTTGTGGCAAAACAGGACGGAGTTTCCCGTAAAATTGCGCAAAAAATCCAACCCCTGCTTCCTGAAAAATATACCGCCCTTCCCTGGCAGAAATTCAATTCTGCCTTTTATGATGCCATGCGGGCCGACCAGGACGGGGCGTGGGTCGCCATTATAATTATTTTAATTATTGTTGGATTCGGCATTTTAAACACAGTGCTCATGGCCGTACTGGAACGCCAGCGGGAATTCGGTGTGCTGAAAGCTGTGGGAACCACGCCCACACAGATATTTGTACTGATCATCCTTGAAATGGGAATGCTTTTTCTTCTTTCCCTGGCCGTAAGCCTTCCCCTCGCTATGGCAGGAAATTATTACCTTTCTGTGGTGGGAATCCCTCTGGAAGAGCCCTTCAGCTATGGGGGAATTGTCTGGAGCCATATCTACGCCGGTTTTCTTCCGGAAAGTTTTATCATTCCCGCCCTGGTAGTGGGTATAATTACCCTCTGCGTTTCATTTTTTCCCGCCCTTAAGGCAGCACGTACAAACCCCGCCGTCACCATGCGGATAGACTAAAGGAGGCCAAATGGATATTATATGCAAAACTGCCTGGAGAAATATTTTTCGCAACACACGGCGAACCATCATTACCGCAACGGCTATCAGCATCGGTATCGCGGGACTTATCGTAACTGATGCATTTATGAAGGGTATGATGGATAATCTTATCCGCAATGGCACGGCAAGCTTCATCGGTGATGCGCAGATTCATTCCCGGGCCTACAAAAATAATCCCGAAACCGAACATACCCTGCCCGAATACAATACTATTGAAAAAAAACTCTCCCGATACCCTGAAATACGCGCATATTCACCGCGTATTATCAGTATGGGACTTTTGAGCTCCGCCGAAAACTCAGAAAGTGCTGAAGTATGGGGCATAGACCCGGAAAAAGAGCAGAATGTTACCATTATTTCTGAACGGCTTTCTTTGGAAAGCAAATTTTTACCAAAAAAAAACTCACTTCTTTTGGGACAGAAAATCGCCCAGGATCTCGGGGTTAACCTCAAAGACCATCTTATCCTGACCCTTGCAGAAGCCCAAAGCGGTGCACGACGGCAGGAATACATGCGCGTGGACGGCATATACAGCTTTGGCAGTGAAGAAATGGATGGTATGGTGGTGCTTATGCACGAAAGTACCGCCCGTTCCATGCTGGGCCTTACCTCCAATGAGTATAATCAGATAGCACTGACCCTGGAGGGGCATCCCCTGGATATAGCAGAGGATACCCTTCTTACGCAAAAATACACACAGTCTGATGTGCAATTTGAAACCTGGGATGAATTGCTGCCTCAGCTGAGTTCCCTCATGGAGCTTACGGATATGAGTATGTTTATACTCGGGGCTATCCTTTTTGTTATTGTATCATTCACCATTGTAAATACACTTTTTATGGCTATATACGAACGTTTTTTTGAATTTGGCGTACTGAAATCATTGGGAACCACCCCCAGACAGATTATTCGTATGATACTCTATGAAGCAGGTTTTATTGCCCTGATCGGCTCTGTTATCGGTATGATCATAGGCGGATTCAGCCTGTGGATACTGAGCCGGATCGGTATCAGTTATCAGGATATTGAATTCAGTGGAATGACCTTCTATGAAAAAATATATCCCATAGTAACGCTGCGTCAGTTTATTATCTATCCTGTGGTAATATCCCTGCTTACAGTTCTGATTAGCCTCTATCCCGCCCGGTATATCGGCATAATGCCTCCCTCTGAAGCAATGAAAAAAAGTATATAAGGAGTACCTCATGAACACAATTATGGAAACGGAAAATATTACAAAAATCTATGGAAAAAACGAAACAGCAGTCCATGCTCTGCGCGGAATTGATCTTACCATTCAACAGGGGGAGTTTACCGCCGTTGTGGGGCCCTCGGGATCGGGAAAAACCACGTTGATGAACTGTATAACCGGAATAGATACTCCCTCCGGAGGAACGGTTCGGATCCACGGGAATACTATTTCTGATATGAGCGGAAAAGAACTCTCTGTTTTTCGACGGGATAATCTGGGGTTTATTTTTCAGGCCTACAATCTCATACCGGTATTAACCGTGGAAGAAAATGTCGAGTATATTATGCTCCTCCAGGGAATAGATACAAAAACGCGGCACCAACGGGTAGCCGGGATTTTGGAGGAAGTGGGACTGAAGGGATTTGAAAAACGTGTACCTGCAAAACTCTCCGGAGGACAGCAGCAGCGCGTTGCCATTGCCCGGGCCATGGTATCAAAACCGCAGATTATAATTGCTGATGAACCTACGGCAAACCTCGATTCAAAAACAGGGGCAAAACTTCTGGATATGATGCGTATGCTTAATGAACGGGACAATATGACATTTTTATTTTCCACTCATGATCCCCTTATAATGGAACGGGCAAAACGAACCATTGTGATAAAGGACGGATATATTGATTCCGACTCAAGGAAAACCAAATGAAAACAGCCCTTATAATGATAAGTATTGTTTTTTGTCTGACTGCAGAAGCTGATTTTTATATGAGTGGATCGACGAAACTGTATCCTTTGTTTTTTTCATCCGTGGATACGGCTTTCAGTATACTTCGTACCAGTGTGCGCGCAGAAGGGGAATGGTTTTTTCAGAATACTATACGGGCAAAATCTGCCTGGGAAATTTCCCCGCACCTCTATTCAGAATCAGTACCACCGGAATACCGATCAGGATTTAACCCGAAACATACCTCATACCGCGTTGATGATTTTCGGAAAACTATTGTGCCCGCAAATCAGAATTCTGAGGACGCATTTGTTATCTTTCACAATCCCGATCGCCTGCATATAACCCTTCCTGCACAAAAATTCAGCATCACTGCAGGACGACAGTCCATGGGGTGGGGGAGTTCACATTTTATTCGCCCCACGGATATTATAACTCCCTTTGGTTTTGATGCCGTTGACAGTGAAAACAGGATCGGGGTTGATGCCATTGTTGTTCGTGCCCCATTTGGCACAATGAACGAATTTGAAGCAGGGTATGTAGCTGGGGCACAGGCACAATTCTCCGAAAGTGCCTTTTTCAGCAGGGCCCGTTTTGTTACGTCCCGATTTGGCGATATTTCACCTCTTTTTATCGGGTTTAAGAAGCATCTGCTTCTGGGAATGGATTATGAAAAAAATATTTTTGATGCAGGATTTTCCGCAGAAGGAGCCCTGGTCATTCCCGGTTTCTTTTCAGATAAAAATCATCCTGATGATGAGTATCTGCGCCTTTCACTGGGTTTACACCATCGCTTTACCTCACGCATGCATATGCGTGGAGAATACCATTACAACGGTGCGGGGAATAAAGACGGTACCATTGATCCCGACCATACAGCCTATACCCATGGAAATGTATATCTTCTGGGAAAACACTATATGGGAAGTACGGGAAGCTTTGAAATAACCCCGCTTTTTGTTACCCATCTTTCCTTCCTGGCAAATCTCCATGATCCTTCCGCTTTTATAGGACTGGGAGCAGAAAAAAATCTTGCCCGACACAAAAATATATATATATCAGCTCAGATAAATTCGGGATTGGGCCGGGGAGAATCACCGGAATTTGATACGCGCCCCCTGCTTTTCTATGGAGGATTTCGCTGGTATTTTTAAAAAACACACCGAAGAATACTATCAGGAAATTATTTCAAAATCCTTCACAACAAGGGTCATCCCTGTAGAAGCGGCCACTCGCCCGCGAACAGTCTTCCCGAGAAGATTCTCATCAGAATCAATAAACACCCGTTTTGCCCCGAAATCCTGCCCGATCCATCCCCGGGAGGATTTATACGTCAGTAATGCCTCAACATAGGACCCAACCATGCGTGAGTGGATTTCCTTTGTTATATTCGTCTGCAGGGATATTAATGTATTCAGTCGTCTTTTTTTCACCCCCTCATCCACGGGATGAGAATAATTCCAGGCGGGTGTACCTTCACGGGGGGAATAGGCAAACATAAAGGCTGAGGTATATCGGATTTTTTTAAATACAGAAAGGGTTTCCATAAAATTTTTTTCTGTTTCACCGGGAAAACCCACCATTACATCTGTGGTAATATCAATATCCGGACATACACGGCGAATTTTAGTAATTTTTTCCAGGTATTCTTCCACGGAATATTTTCTGTTCATTTTTTTTAAGACAGCATCACAGCCGGATTGAATCGGCAAATGAATATGTTTTGCAACCTTATTCAGTGAAGCAACTGCATTGATCAGTTCATCACTGATATCCTTGGGGTGAGACGTGGTAAACCGTATTCTCTCAATACCCTCCAGGGCATTGATTTTTTCAAGGAGACCGGAAAAACTGCAGGAACCGCTGGTATATGAATTAACATTCTGACCAAGGAGAGTTACCTCACGCACTCCGCGGAAAATATGTTCTTCAATGGTGGAAATAATATCATCAGCGGGAAGAGAATGCTCATCACCCCGTACATAGGGTACAATACAATAGGAGCAATAATTATTGCACCCGCGCATTACGGGAACAAAGGATGAATACTGCTGAACAGCAGATACAACACCTGCTTTTTTATTTGATAAATCACCCAGAAGAGCATCTATTTTTGTGTCGATATATTCCATATCCACTGCACCGATAACAGTATCAATATGAGGTATTTCTGTGCGCAGGCTTTCACCCCTTCGCTGAGACATACACCCCACCACCCAAAGCTGTGCCCCTGCCTTTTTTATGGATCCGTATTCCCGTATGCGGTGCAGTGCTTTGGTTTCCGCCCTTTCACGAACAGAACAGGTATTGACAATTAGCACATCGGCTTCACGGGGGTTTTCTGTTTTTGTGCCGCCCCGACTTCGTAGCAGAAAACTGAGAGTGTCAGAATCGGATACATTCATCTGACACCCGAAGGTCTTTATAAAAAACTGCATAAATTATTCCATTCTGTCCATTATAAGGAAAAGAGACGCTGTGGAAGTAAGAATACCAAGCACGGACTGGGTAAAATTCAATACTTCCCGTGATGATATACCATAATCCTCGGGTTTTTTCCCCACCACTATTTTTGATCCGGGCGTAATATCTCTGCTGCCTCTGCGGATACTGGCCACTTCACCGTTTGCCTGTATAATATAAATAGATCGTTTATCTGCTTCCTGAGTGAGCCCCCCGGCGCCGCTCAGATAATGGCGAACCGGTTTTCTCGGCACAAATTTAACCGCCGAGGGAAAGAAAACCTCCCCTTCAACCCGTACAGTACGGGGTCTGGTGGGAATAAAAATACTGTCACCGTCTTCCAGAACTATATTTTCCCGTTCATCCTCTCTATTAAGAAGACGTTCCAGATCAAGGGATACAATACCAATATCATTTCTGCGCCGTATAAAACGGGCACCCCGTAAATAGGCACTGTTTTTTACGCCTCCCGATCGTTTTAGAAGAGATAAAAGGGTTTCGCTGTCCCGTTGCTTTGCATAATGTCCCGGCTGTACAAATTCTCCGGAAAGGGTCACCACATCCTGATCACCGATATTTGGATCTCTTCGAACAAAAAGATAATCCAGGTGCTGTAAATCAAGGTTATCATGTTCAAAAAAAGCACTGTCCACGGCAATACGCATGGATTTTGTTTCGTTACCATAAAACTCATCACCCTTTATAAAACGGGATATTTCAACCGTATCCCTGTACGCTTTTTTGGTAAACCCCCCGGCTATAAGAAGTAAATCCTGTACACTCATTCCATCGCGGAGAAAATATTTTCCCGGATTTTTCACTTCACCCTTTACCACAACATAATCGCGTGATTCAATATCCCATTGTGAAAAAAGTTTTACCACATCCCATTCCTTAAGCTCTACATCAAAGGATTCGTCACCGGAAAGAAGTTGTCCAAGATTGGTTGATATAATTTCCCTGGAATAATCTGAATGAGTTCGTAAAATTTCAACACGGGTCTCAAATATATCATCCTCTGTTCCTTCAGCTATTTCAATAAGATCAGACAGTTTCATCCCTTCTTCGTAGGCATATGTTCCGGGACGATTGACGGGGCCGCTGATACTGATAGTGTTATCATATTCATAGATATACTCCACATGTATGCTGTCATTTTTATACAATTCAATGCTTTCCAGGCTATCCAGTGAAACCGTCATGGTTTTTCTTTCGTCCCCGGGAAACGTCCGTATAATATTGCAATTGCCCCGATAGGCTTCGGGTAACAAACCACCGGCATAGCTGATAAGATCGGATAAATTTTCTTCTTCCCGAAGTTCATAAATTGCAGGTCTGTTTACCGCTCCGGAGAGGGATATATTTTTCTGTATGGGGGAAACCTCAATAATATCGTAATCGGATAAATTCGCCACAGGAGCATTTTCCCGGTTTGTTGTATCCCTGAAGTAGGTATAAAAATCAACCGTGTCAATAATTTTCCCATCGCGTCGTATGTATATATCCCGCAGGGAACCGCTCTTACGTACACCGCCGGCAAATGTTACTGCCCCCCAGGGCCCCATAAGGGTTGGAATATTATACACGCCGGGATTGACAACATCACCGATAATATACACCTGTTTTTTTCGAAGCTGCCCCATTGAGACATCAAGATGGGTCCGGGCATTGGAACGTCCGTAGTTTACCCCGGAATACACCCGGGAAAACCGCTGAAGAAGTTTTTTTTCCAAATCTTCGAGAGAAAGACCAACAACACTGATATTACCCACTCCCCTGGGTGTTATCGTTCCTGTCCTACCCACTTCATAGGATTCCTTAAGATTAACATCTCCCCAGAGGGTAATAATTATTTCATCACCCACACCAATACGGTAATCAGGATTTACCGGTCCGTAGGAGTATTCATCAATATATTTTTCCTGATTTTCTTCATCATATTGATCAAGTGTATCTTCATCATATTGATCAAGTGTATCTTCACCATTTGAATCGGGGGACATAAAAACAGCATTATATTTTTTTCTCTGAAGAAATTCTATTCCATAGCGGGTTAACGGTGTATCATCTTCCGGATCAAGAGTGGTTTTAAACTCCCGTGTTTCCTCAAGTTCATTAAAAAAAAGTGTATCCTCTTTCTCCTGCTCTTCAGAGTCTTCTCCCTGATTTTTTCCCTGTATTTCCCCATTTCTTTGTTGAGAAAGAAATTCTTCATAGGTAATATCCACATCATAGGATTCATTTTCTTCATGAGCAGCACGCAGGCTGTCGATATTAAGCTCATCATTTCCGAAAGAATAAAAAACAGTAAAAAAGAGTATAAAAAAGATAATGTGTTTCATAAATCCTCTAAAGTGATAATAAAAAGGTGATTACAATAATTACGGGAATCAGCATTTTCAATAGAAACACCATACCTGAATGATATTCTATGTCATGCTGCATACGGTTATATTCAGCTGCCCGCTTCACTTTTCTGTATAATTTATCAGAATAAATAGGCATAGTTAAGAGATCATCAACGCCGTTTTGCAAATAGGATAATACCTTATCCGATCTCTCATTTCTGTTTATTAAAAGAAATACGGGTTTTTTTCGCGCTGCTTTAAAAAGTGGAATAAAGGATTGCGGAGTATCGGGTATAAGATCAACATCTGCGATAAGAATGGAATGCTTGTAATTAACAAAAAGATCCCGGGCCCGGGCTTCATCCTTTGCAAGGTCAACAAGATAGTAATGAGCTGAAAGGAGCATTAAAATATCGTTTGTTACTTCAGTATCGGTACTGAGCAGTAATACTCTATGTCTGTTTTTTACTTTTTTTAGCATTCCGTGTCCGTACAGCCTTCAATTGATAACGTACCTTTTATTATTTTGGAAAAATGTGCACCGTATAACTGTTTTTCAATAATTTCCATATCATGAATCAAATAGGGTATATCAACAGGTTTTTTTATAATATATACCCGTTGATATGCAGAAACAAGAGGAGATAATTCTGTTCCCGTATCAATAATAAATACAGGTTTATCATATTTTTTTTCAATATAATCCACACTTTCCGTAATAGTGTCTGTATTCATTTTTTTGTCTCTGTATATAATAAAAAAATCAAAATATTTACGTTTTAACCCCGTTATACTGGAAAAATTAGTAATCCAGTATTTATTCTCTGTGTAGAAACGGAGAGAATTTTCGAAATAATTATTATTACTGATAACAGCAATATTTTTTCTGAATACATCAGAATCTTCATCTGTGGAATATCTAAGTATACTCTTCCCATATTCAAGGCGGCGTAAAACCATAAAAATTATAAAAATAAGGTATAGTAATGATGCTGTTTTGAGTATATAGTTTTCTGTCAGTACAAGGATAATTGAAATGGAAGAAAGGGAAAGTCCGAAAAAAACGAGGAATCGAAGCGCCTGTTCATGGTTCAACCCTCTGAATATAAGACGATGATGCATATGTAAATTATCAGGACTAACCACTTTTTTTATACTGTTTTTTATTCCCCTGTTTTCATTTAATCCATACCAGAATCTCCGCACCATGGAAATAAATACTTCAATAACGGGCAACCCCACCACAAGTAATACCGCCGCCGTGTTAACAGGATGTCCATTATATTCCATACCGGAAATTTTTACGGAAAAAACCGCCGCAATATACCCAAAAAAAAGTGATCCTGAATCTCCGGCAAATATTTTTGCCGGTGGATAATTATGGTAGAGAAATCCCAATATTACCCCGGCAAGTGGAAGTGATATATAGAGTATTGATGTATCACCGGTGATTATAATAATAAAGGTTGCAATAAATAATGTTAGAAGAGAAAGACTTGCGGATAACCCGTCAATTCCGTCAATTATATTAAAGGAATTTGTAACTCCTACTATCCAGATAATTGTAATAAGTTTACCCGTTAGCGATAAATCCAGAGTATATCCGAGAAAATATATCTGTTCAATATATATATCAAAAAAACACACCGTAACAACCGCAGCTCCAATCTGTGCGATAAATTTGGCGGCCACATTTACATCCAGGAATGTGGAATCATCAAAAAAACCGATAACAAATATTATAAAAGTTCCCGCAATGATTGGTACAGAAACAGGATGTGACAGTATTGAGTCAAGAATGGAAACCGTTGAAATTTTTGATAATCCCCAGAAAAATAAAAGACTGATAAAAAAAGAAATTATAAAGGAAAATCCGCCGATTCTGGGAATAATAAGCTGATGAATTTTACGTCTGTTCGGTGTATCAACAAAATATTTTTTTATATTTGATCGGGATACAAGAAATAAACATATCAGGGATGTTAAAAAAAAGGTGAAAAATATAATTAAAAATTCCGTATATACCTGCATTACTATTTCCCATCGGGTAAAAACTATTTTAAAATAATATTTATAACATGGGTATCACCGACATATTTATTAATATTCTGTATTAGATCATTTTTAATGTAAAATAATTCCGAGCGCCATAGGGCATTTTTTACATGAATTGTCAGAACATTATTCTTCAAAAAACGCGGAGAGGATACTTTCGCTATTTTTTCTCCACAGATGTTTTCCCATTCACTCTGTATGGTACTGAGTATATAAATATTCTGTGATTTATTTGCACGGCCGATATTTTCCATAACAGAATCAATAAGCTCACCCACGGTATATATTTTTTTTCTTTTATTCATATAACAGTTCCCTGAAACACAGAAAAAACAGGAAGGGAATAATAGGAACTTTCTTTTTCTGTATGAAGGGCTATAAATACCTGCCCCGCATCTTTTAAATACTCATAGAATTTAATTTTTCTTTGAACATCAAGATCTGAAAAGGCATCATCCACGGCTATAATAGGGCGTATGCTGTGATAGTGGTTAAAATAATCAATCGTAGCTGTTTTTAATGACAGTGCAACAGATCTGCACTGCCCCTGGGATGCAGTGTAGACAATATTTTTTCCGGCATCAGAAAAAACCATATCATCCCGATGCACACCATACCGGGAAAACCCTTTTTCACGATCCTTACTGCGTGCATTCTGTAGCAGTATAAATATATCATCTTCATTAAAACTGCTGAAAGAAGGAGTATACGTGAGCTCTATTTCCATATCATTATCGCTGATATCTCCATATATTCCATAAATACTATCTTTTATATTTGAGATGTATTCATGCCGTTTATTCATAATAAATGCACTGAGCGCTGCTGTTTTTTTATCATATATATCAAGAAGTACATCATCATTTCTGCCCTGAAGAAGACTGTTTTTCTGACGCGTAACAGTCTTAAGTTCCATAAGTTTTTTAAGATATTCAATATTGTTCTGACTTATAACCTGATCTATAAAATAACGGCGCTGTCGTGGGGACCCAGTTATAATATGTATATCCCCGGGGCCAAGATACACAAAATTATTATCCTGGGTATAGAGGGAAAAAAGAGTGGTATATATTTTTTTGTCGATGGTAATGTGTATATCCCGGTTTCTGGAAAAGCCTACGGATTGCTCTTTTCCTGAACTGAATTCTCCGTATATATACGCTTCATCGGTATCATTCTGTATCATATTATTCATTTTATTGGTACGCGGAGATTTACCGAGAATTAAAAATGAAAGGGCTTCGAGAATATTTGTTTTTCCCGCACCGTTTTTTCCTACAAAAAGAGCTCCCCTGGGTGGAAGCTCTAAATTCAATTCTGTATAATTTCTAAAATGTATCAGTTGTAATGTATGTATTTCCATACTACTCAAAAATTTTCAGAGGCATAATAAGAAAAATATCATCTCCCGGTATATCAGCTTCCTTTTCACTCTCATATTCCGGAACAAGTACAACAGCCTTTATATGATTATTCATTTTTATTTTTACTTTTTTACTTTCAACAGCACTTATTATATCCTGAAGATATTTACTGTTGAAACCGATGGTCAGAGATTCATCTCCCTCATATTCTATGGGAATATTCTGCTCTGCAAAACCGCCGATATCCCGGTTATCCGTTGATATATTCATTATTCCATCTTCAAAAAACACTTTAACCAGCTGATTTTTATTACTGGAAAGAAGGGATACCCGTTTTATGGATTCAAGAAAAATACTTTTATCCACCAGAGCCGTTTTTGAAAATTCCTTTGGAATACCTTTTTCATAATCGGGATACGGCCCTTTTATGAGCTTGGTGCTGAGAATAAAATTATCCAGATAAAAAATTATATATTTGTCCTGCAAAGAAAACTGCAATTCCTCAGCTTCTTCAAGATCAAATACAGATATAATATGCTTTAAACTTTTCGGAGGAACAATTATTGAATGTTCCATTTCAATATGTGTATCAATAAATCGCGCCCCGAGACGATGTCCGTCTGTTGCAACCATGCCGGTTCTTTTTTTTGAAAGCTCCCATAATATACCGCAGAGACAGCCCCGGGAATCATCCTTTGATACTGCAAAGGATGATTTGTTGTACAGAGAGGTAAAAACTGCCGGTGAAAGAGTATGCTTTTCGGTAAAGTCAGTATCAGGAAAATGGGGGAATTCACGAAGTCCGACACCGGTAATAGAACATTTAAAACCACTGTCATCACTTATTTCCAAAGTATTATTATCAATGGTTATATGCATAATATCTTCGCCGATACCGCGAACTATTTCAAAGAATTTACGTGCATCAAGAGCAATTTCTGCTTCCTCCGTTGTATCCACTTTAATGGAACTTTCCACAAAATTATCCAAATCTGAAGCGTACACGGTTATATATCCCTGGGAAACTTTTATTTTGAGGTTGGTCAGAACCTGCAGGGACGTTCCCGAAGGTACAATGGGGTATACTTTTTGCAGAAGTATGATAAGATCTTTTTTGTGTACGGAAAATACCATGGCAGCTCCTTTTATCATAGAATAATGTATGAATATACATTTTTTTATGGACTAAGTTTTTTTTAATACTGAATTTTTTCTACTGTTTTTTTTATCAACGGCTTCTTATATTTATTTCTTTTTTTTATGTAAGTATAATAGTAATTAAAAAACTGTTAATATCTGTTAATATACTATTGCAGGGTTTTCTACAGGCGGGGGTTCAGGTGTGTATACTGTTCGTGTACCCGTGTTAATATTCAGGAATACAATAAAAAAAAACAGTGTATTAATATCTGTAAAAAAAAACAGTAACAGTATGTTGAAAAATAATTTTTTTTTCTGTTTTTTTTACAGACCACCGGACAGTAAAATTTTTAAAGTATGTTGATATATGACAATACATGCAACGAATGTACTGTATATAAGAGGTTACTATGTGTATAGCACCTGTTTTTTAATATAAAAATAGCACATATTATTCAGATAAAAAACTGATGTTGATATTGAATATGGATTCTTTTAATAATACTTTTGAGTGAAGATGGGCACTGTTTTATATTATTGATAATTAAAAAGAGAGGTTACTATGAAAATTGTTTTTTTTATGACTGTTCTGTGCAGTATACTGTATTCTGATAATCCCTTTCTTGGCAGATGGCTTGTGGAAGGGGAGGGTATATTTCTGAATTTTATTGATTCTGTTACCGTATCCTATGATTCAGAGGATGAGAGTTTTACCGGAAGGGGAGTATATTCCTACACTGATACGACCCTGTCGGCTGAAATAGAAGATGATGATATGGATATGGCCATTGAATATCGGTACCGTCGCAATGATACAGGGAATATTGAGGTAAAAACGGTTTCTTTGAGTGCAAACGGAGAAGAATTACAGCACGATGATGAATGGTATACTATTGTAAAAAAAGAAAAGGAAAAGGAAGATGAGTAAAAAGGTAATTGTAACCGGCGGTTCCCGGGGAATCGGCAGGGCCATTGCAGAATATTTGGCCTCTCTGTCCTATTCTGTGGTATTTAATTATAATGCAAGTAGTACCGCAGCTGATGAAATTGTATCATCCATACGTAAAAACGGCGGAAAAGCCTGGGCGTTTCAGGCTGATCTTACCGATTTTTCTGCGGTTGAGAATTTTATTTCATCAGCCCTTGAGGTTTTTGAGGGAACCCTGGACGGTGTTGTAAATAATGCCGGTATTACGCAGGATCAGAATCTTGCCATGATGACTCCTCAGGAATGGAACAGCGTCATAGATATTAATCTTACGGGCTATTATAATATGTTGCGCTGTACGGCCCTGGAGCTTGTTAAATCTCAGGGAGCAGTGGTTAATATATCCTCCGTGAGCGGACTGGTGGGGATAAAGGGACAGGCTAATTATTGTGCAAGTAAGCACGGTATTATCGGATTGACCCGCGCATTTGCAAAGGAAATGAGAAAGGTTAATGTTAATGCCGTGGCACCGGGATTTATCAAGTCTGATATGACGGAAAAACTTGATGCAGCATATTTAAAGGAAATGAAAAAACAGATACCCCTTCGCCGTCTTGGAAAACCTGAAGAAGTAGCCTATCTTGTGGAGTTTTTGCTTTCAGAAAAAGCTGAATATATAACAGGACAGGTATTTACTGTTGATGGTGGTATGACTGCGTAATACATGTTGAATTTTTATATACTGGAGAAATTATGCCAAAAGTTGGGTTTATAGGATGGAGAGGAATGGTTGGATCAGTCCTTATGGGACGGATGCAGGAGGAAAATGACTTTTTAAAAAATTTTAATCCTGTTTTTTTCTCCACTTCACAGGCGGGGCAGAAGGCTCCCGATATTGGCAAGGATGTTCCTCTTCTGCAGGATGCACACTCCCTGGATGCTTTGGCAGAGCAGGATATTCTTGTTTCCTGTCAGGGTGGTGATTATACCAATGCCATATATTATGATCTCAGAAAAAAAGGATGGAAGGGATACTGGATAGATGCTGCTTCCACACTTCGTATGAAGGATCATTCCTGTATTGTACTGGATCCGGTAAATCGTGATAAAATTGATGCCGCCCTTGAAGCGGGCACAAAGGATTTTATTGGCGGAAACTGTACGGTATCTTTGATGCTTATGGGACTTGGCGGGCTTTTTAAACATGATCTTGTGGAATGGCTTACGTCAATGACCTATCAGGCAGCCAGCGGTTCCGGTGCTCAGAATATGCGTGAACTTCTTACGCAGATGAAACTTTTGGGAAATATATCAGACCCCTATCTTGCCGATCCCCGTTCTTCAATTCTTGAGCTGGATAAAAAGGTGAGTGAATTCAGCCTTTCATCTCAAATGCCTACAGAACATTTCGGAGGTGTTCCCCTTGCGGGAAGTCTTATTCCCTGGATAGATAAACCTCTGGAAAATGGACAGTCCAAGGAGGAATGGAAAGGTATCAGCGAAACCAATAAAATACTCGATCGTATTGATAATCCCGTTTTTGTTGACGGAACCTGTGTACGCATAGGTACCCTACGCTGCCATAGTCAGGCCTTTACAATTAAACTGAAAAAAAATGTGCCCATGGATGAAATTGAAGATATTATTTCATCCCATAACGAGTGGGTGCAATTTATTCCCAACGAACAGGAAAAAACCATGCACTCCCTTTCTCCTGCTGCGGTTACAGGTACCATGAATGTCCCCGTGGGACGGGTCAGAAAAATGAATATGGGAGAGGAATATCTCAACGCTTTTTCTGTTGGAGACCAGCTTCTCTGGGGAGCGGCAGAGCCGATACGGCGTATGTTTGGTATTGTTCTGGATTATATTTCATAATAAAAAAGGCAGGGAATTTCCCTGTCTTTTGTTTTTTCAAAAAAGAATATTTTTGTAAATATTTTTTTTCCTGAATCTAAATAGTAATTTTCACCTCAAAAAGGAGATGCTGTGTCCCCGGGGATACTTATTCTTATACCTCTGATATCCTGTCTTATCGGCTGGTTTACCAATTATTTAGCAGTGCGGATGATTTTCAGACCCTATGGAGAAATACGTGTAGCGGGTATTTCTGTTCAGGGGCTTTTACCCCGGCGAAAAAAAGAACTTGCAAAAAGCATCGGGGATACCATTGAAAAGGAACTTATATCCCATGCTGATATCCAAAGGGTTATGAATGATACGCAGTTTCATACGCAGGTTGTGGAAAAAATTACTGCTGCCGTGGAAAAAGTTATAGAGACATATTTTAAAAATAATCCCATGCTCGCAGCTTTTATTACTCCCGAAACGCTGACTGCCATTGTGGATATGTTTCGAAAACAAATAGAAGAAGAAACACCCCGTTTTCTTGAATCAATGTTTGAGCGTATGGAGGAAAAAATTAATTTTAAAGAAGTGGTGGAGGAAAAAATAATTGCCTTTGATATGCGTAAACTTGAATCCATTGTATATTCAATTGCTGCCCGTGAAATGAAGGCTATTGAATATTTCGGAGCCTTGCTTGGTGGAGTAGTGGGGATTATACAGGTGGGAATTATTCTTATTGCCGGAGCGTAGAAATGCGATTATTTTCTGCAGTTTTTTTTCAGCTGATTCTATCTGTGCCGCTTTTATCAGATACTCTGTCTCCTCTTGAAGAATATACCATATCCTCTGATACCATATCCTTTGGTGCTCCTGTGGAGGTACAGTTAACCTTTTTACCGGATGTCAAAATAGTTGATTTTCCCTATGAAGAGGGAGGTCTGAATGGTTCAGTATATATTCAGGATATTGAGGTTGAAGGCAGGGATATATTTTTTTCAATAGTACCGTATATGATTGAAAACTGCACCATCCCCTCCTTTGATACTGAATATATGCATAATGATACGCAAAAATCCTATGCAACTCCCAAAAAGGAAATTTATGTACTCTCTGCAACAGAGGAAAATGCCCACCCCTATTCAGTGGGTACCCCTCTTAATTTCGGTAATTTTCCACTCCGGTATATAGTGTGGATTATGGGGAGTATACTGTTTTTGGTTTTTTGTTTTATTATCTATAAAAAAACGGTAAAAAAGAAAAAAAATACTATTTCTCCCCCACCCCCCCCGGGTGAGGAAGCACGTCAAAAACTGCGGATTATACACCAAAAAGACTATATTAAAAGAGGTGATTTTAAGAATTTCTGTTTTGAACTCTCGGCGGTTCTGAAAAAATATATTGGTCGAAGTTGGCAGTGCGGTGTATATGAGTCAACCTCGGCGGAATTTTTTCAGTGGATAGAAACCAGTGATATTTCCCGGGAACAGAAACAGTTTCTAAAACGTTTTATCCGCCAAACAGACCCCGTGAAATTTGCAAACAATACTCCTTCCCGTGAAAGTATGGAAGATCTTTTTACTGAATGCAGTAATTTTATTGCGGAACGGGAAACGGATATGGCAGAGAAAGAAAAAATGAGGGAGGGTAAAAATAATGAGGTTTGAATCTCCCCAGGCCCTCTGGCTTTTTCTTTTGCTTATACCGCTAATAGTGGTATATATATTTCGGGACAGACGAAAAAAAAGTGCCCTGTTTTTTTCCCGTTTTTCAGCAGTAAAAACCGGGTCCGGGCAATTATTTTTATATCTCCGCCACAGTGTATTGTTTTTTCGGATTATTGGATTTTCCTGTCTTATTATTGCTCTTGCCCGCCCCCAGGCAGGTAATCAGCACCAAAGCATCACTTCGGAAGGTATTGATATAATGCTTGCCCTTGATCTTTCCACATCCATGAAGGCCCTTGATTTTCAGCCCTCGAACCGTCTGGAGATAGCAAAGGAAAAGGCCCAGCAATTTATTCAGCAGCGAAGCGGTGACAGGATTGGTCTTACGGTTTTTTCAGGAAAAAGTTATATTAAATGCCCCCTTACCCTCGATTACACCCTTTTATCCCATTTTATTACAGATCTTGATTTCTCTCAATCCATGGAAGATGGTACAGCCATAGGCACTGCTATTGCTACGGCGGCAAAAAATATTATGAAGGGTGAATCGGATACGCGGGTAATAATTCTTTTAACCGACGGAGCCAATAACCGTGGTGATGTACAGCCTGTTGCTGCAGCAAAGGCTGCAGCAAAAATGGGTATTCGAATACACACCGTGGCAATCGGCAGGGAGGGTATGGTTCCCTATCCTGTGAGCCAAAACGGACGAAGGGTTATTGTAGAGAAAGAATCAGAGTATGATTCGGAGGAATTGCAACATATTGCGGATATTTCCGGAGGGGAATTTTTTATAGCCGAAAGTGGTACAGAGCTTGAAAAAATATATTCCGCCATTGACAGACTTGAAAAAACGGAAGTTGAAATAAAAAAATGGACAGACTGGGAAGATAGATTTTATCCCTGGCTCATTGCCGGGTTTATATTACTTTTTCTTGATTTTATTCTCAGTTATACACGATTCAGGAGGATACCGTGATGCTCTTTGGACATCCTGAATTTTTATGGGGTTTTGCCGCCGTTCCTTTTATTCTGTTTTTATTTTTGCGCATAAGTATTCTGCGTAATAAGGCACTTGAACGTTTTGGTCAGAAAAAAATCATTACAAACCTTATCCCGGCATCCACTTTTACCTTTCTACCCCTACGGGCATTTTTATTTACCCTGGCCTATAGTTTTCTTGTTGTGGCGTTGGCCCGTCCCCTTTTTGGAAAAAAAGAAGATAGGGTTGAACGTCGAGGAGTGGATATTATGACAGCTTTGGATATATCCCACAGTATGTATGCTGAGGATATTTATCCAAACCGTATACAGCGTGCAAAATACGAAATATCCGATCTGTTTTCCACCCTGCGGGGGGAACGGGTGGGACTTACTATTTTTGCCGGACAGAGCTTTGTGCAGATGCCCCTTACCGCTGATTATTCCGTGGCACAAATGTTTGTTAAATCAATTGATCCATCCTGGATTTCCCATCAGGGTACTGATATCGCCGGGGCCATTGAAAAATCATCACAGGCGTTCAAAATGGAAGATGCTGACAAAATTATACTATTGTTTTCCGACGGCGAAGAGCATAGCGGTACTGCGCTACAGGCAGCAGAACAGGCAGCACAGGAAGGAGTTACCATTTATACCGTCGGCATTGGTTCCGCCCAGGGAACCCTTATTCCCGTTACTGATGAAGCGGGGAATCGGAGTTATAAACGGGATGGTGACAGTAATAAAGTAGTTACGCGCTTGAATACTGATCTACTCGAAAAAATAGCCATGAAGACGGGAGGCGCCTTTTTTCATGCTGAAACAAACCTGGATTTACAACGTATATATGCAGATATTCAGGATATGCAGAAAGGTGTTTTTGAGGAGCAAAACCTGGATACCTACAGGGAGCACTACCAATTATTTCTGCTGGGCGGGATGATCTGTTTTCTCCTCTACTGTTTGGTGCCTTCTGCTCTAAGCAAAAAAAAGAAATGGAGGGGACGTCTTGTATAAAATACTGCTTATAGTGATCAGTAGTGTGTTTTTATCTGCCGGAGAAGATCTGTGGACTCTGAGTCGTAAGGCAAAAGCTGCCTATGAAGCAGAGGAGTATGAGAAGGCGTTGGAATATTATACCCGTGCTCAAAAACGTGCACCTGAAAATGAAAAAATCAGATATAATTCCGCTTTGACTCATGTGCGGCTTGGAGAGTATAAAAAGGCGGCAGCCATGCTTGAAGACCAAACTTTTTTGGGTGGTGAAGATACTCTGAGGAGAAATGTTTTATTTTCACGCGGAGTTGCTCTGGACCGAATGGGTGATGATATTCTTGAAGAGCTGAATCAACCTCAAAATGATGAATACACAGGAGATGATGTTAAAAAAGCATATACCAGTGCTCTTACTTCCTATGCTGAGGCTTTGCAATTTGCCCGCGACAGCTCTGATATTCTGACAAATATGGAAATAACTGCCCGGAAATTACGAAATCTACCCGAGCCTCCTGAAAGTCAGGATGATTCAGATGGCGGTGAGGAATCTGAAGATAATACAGACGACAACAGTGATGATGCTTCAAATGATCAGAATGAAGATGATCAGAATGAAGATGGTCAGAATGAAGATGGTCAGGGTGAAGATAGTCAGGATGAAGATGGTCAGGATGAAGATGATCAGGGTGAAGATAGTCAGGATGAAGATAGTCAGGATGAAGATG
>JBNJEI010000015.1:0-48519 GCA_051745755.1 Fibrobacterota bacterium | reverse complement strand
TATGCCTATGAAGAAAATGATTTTATTCGCGGTATTGAAATATTAACCCCCCTCTATGAATATGTGAAAGACAGAGAAAACACCTCTCTGATTCTCTACTATGGTAAACTTATATCCCTTTTCATGAATGTTGAAGAACTCTATGATGAAAGTATACCACTTCTTAACGAGTTGTGTGAATATGATTCATCAGACTATACGGTGCATTTGTACCGCGGGATATCCCATACCTACAGCGGTGATATAGATTCTGCCCAAAAGGCCTTTGAACGCGCAATTCAACTGTCAGAAGATGATTATTCCAGGATTTTTACCGTATACAGATATGCAATAATCGGTTCTGTCGATATGGATACTGTTTCTGTGGCACAAGGCTACATGAAGGAATTTAAAGATTCCTCCCCCGATTCCGCTGCGACCTATTATCTTCTGGGAAAGGCATCAAACCGCATGGATGAGTATGCTCAGGCCCTCGATTATCTTGATACTGCTCAATCGCTCATGGAAGAGGTTACCTGGGAAATGCAGTTTCAGAAGGCAATTGCCTATGATAATCTGAATAATTTCGAACAGGCTGAAGAGCTCCTCCAGGATATTATTGCCTCCGATTCTGCAAATCATCTCGCCTCCAATTATCTGGGCTATTCATGGGTTGACAGAGGAGTGAATCTGTCTCAGGCAAAAGAGCTCATAGAAAATGCGCTGAAACAACGCCCCAACAGTGCAGCCTATCTTGATTCCTACGCTTGGGTTCACTATCGTCTCGGGAAACCCGAGGATGCATTGAAATATATTAATAAGGCTCTTGAACAAAGCCAGTCAGATTATCTTCTGTTTTATCATAAAGCGGATATACTGAAACGACTGGAGAAATATGAGACGGCGGAGCAGTATTACAAAAAAGCGTTGAGTTTTTCCGAAAAAATTTCTGATCGTGATCGTGAGATGATACAGCGACACCTGGAAGAATTGCAGGGATATAACTGATGCGGAAAGAATAATATGAGATATATCATTATGCTCATTACGGGAGTTATTTTTTACTCCTGTGCGCCAAAATTTCAGCAGGGTCCTGTATTACATGAGGACAGTCTGAAAATGTCAGGTGAATTCACCCTCGTTTCCGCGGGCAAAAAAGAGCAGGGTACTATGTATGCCGAAATAGATGATAAAAAAAAGGTCCTGCATTTTTATTCCAATTTCGGCACCCGGTATTTGTCCGTTTCCACTCAGCAGGACAGTGTTGTTTTTGATCCGCGGGGGCATTCGCCACGCAGCAATGAAAAATCGACCCGCGTGGTTTTTTCACCCTTTTTTACTCAGTCTCCGCCCGTTACATACGGTGAACTTCTGGAGATTCTTCTGGGATATTTTCCGTCATCCCTTGCCCAAAATGACAGTGCGTATGATGAAGAGAGGGTTCGTATAACCTCGGAAACACGGCCATTTGGTGCAGGTATTGCGTCCTATCATATTACCTGTGATTCCGCGTCAGTTGTTTTGGACAATGCAGATGATCATCATTTTCGTACTGTATCCATAACTCTTGACAGCAGTAATTATATAGATTTAAAGTATTATTAGTTTATCAAGGATGTTGATTTTGAAGAAAGCCGTTCTGAAATTACTTGTGTGTACTATCTGCAGTATATCCGGAATTACGGGAGAAGAATTCAGTGACGGTTACGGTACAACAGCATTTGCCTTCCTTAATAAGTCATATTCTGCCCGTTCCCGTGCTCTGGGTACGGTTCATTCGGTATTGTCACCGGGAAAAAGCGCCTTTGCTGCAAACGCCGTTCACCTTTCGTCCTTTGACTCGCGTCGCATTACCAGCATGTATGGACACGGCCTTGCGGATATGCAGCACGGATCAGTGGCCTATGCTCATCCCTATTCCGAAGAGCTTTTTCTTGGAGGAATGCTTCGTTTGGCAGATCGGGGAAAAATTGATGCCCGTGATGAGTTTGGAAATCAACTTGACGCAGCATTTCATCCCTTTGCAGTATCCCTGTCCGCTCTGGGAGGATATGTTTTTGCTCCGGAATTTCGCCTGGGAAGTGCCGTGCACGTAGGATATGATAATCTGGCCGGAGCTGAGTATTACGATGGCTCTTCGGTTACGGCCTGGGGCAGTTTTATGGATGTATCAATGCTCTATACACCCGCTGATTTTCTCCATCTGTCTTCCGGCTTCCGCAATGCGGGCATTATTCTTTCAGATTACGATACGGAATATCAGAGTTCGCCTCCCACCTCCCTGTTTGCGGGGATCTCCGGCTCAGTTCGAAATGAGGTTTTATCCCTGTGGTACCTTGAAGGGGAGTATTATCTGCATACGGGGCTTCTTTTAAAGACAGCGGTTGAAATTGAGCTGCCCCGATATGTAACCCTTCGGACAGGAACGCGTTTTACTCCCCATGATATATCACGGCTTTTATCTCAGCTGTCCGGTGACCGGCCCTTAAAATCTGAGTATTCAAAGAATACTGTCGATCTATTTTCTCTTGGCGGCGGTTTGGATATACCCGTTGCAGATGCAGCTCTTCTGCTTGATTTTTCCCTGACGTTCAACTCAGATAATATTCCTCCTGAGCTGGCCTTTACCCTGGGGTCAGAGTTTTAATAATTGGCAATATCGCCGCGGGCATTCATGGCAATACCCACCAGAACAGCAATGGTAATGGTAAATGACCCCCCATAGCTGAGAAAAGGAAGAGGGAGTCCTGTGACGGGCATCATCCCGACAACCATTGAGATATTAATCAGTATATGAAACGCCATCATTGAGGCTGCTCCCACAAGGAGGAGATTGGCAAAGCGGTTACGAATATTTCTCGTTGAATACAATGCACGGGCGATAATCAAAATATACAGTAGGAGTACCAATGTGCAGCCTGCCAAACCAAATTGCTCCCCCAATACAGAAAATATAAAATCCGTATGAGCTTCAGGGATGTACTGGAGATTAACCTGAGAGCCCTTCAGATATCCCTTTCCATATTCCTGTCCTGAGCCAAGGGCAATCATGGATTGGATAACCTGATATCCTGCGCCCCGCGGATCTGCCTGGGGATTGATAAAACTTACCACCCGGGTTTTCTGATAATCCTGCAGAGTATTGTTCCAGATTACATTTGTCATTGTGGCAGAGGTAATACTTAGCACCAGGGATATTATAATAATTTTGAGGGGAGGACGGAGAAAATAATAGGAGATAAGAAGAAGAAAAACAAATATCCCCCAGGGCAGTGAAGCCTGAATGGATACTTCCGTGTCGCTGTCAGCATAAAAAGAGAGTATAAGGGGAATTGCACTCAATATAAGGGATATTACCGGAGATATCAGGTAAAACATCTGAACCAGGCTCATTCCCGACCAGTAAAAGAGAGGAAGGGGGAGGGTTAGAAAAATCAGTGCTGTTCCCAGGTCGGGCTGCTGCATAACAAGAATAAAGGGTATGGCAATAATAAGAGCCGGAATAATCATACTTTTCAGGCGGTAAAAAGATATTGAACGTTTTGATAGATACCAGGAAAGCATAAGAAGCAGTCCGATTTTTCCAAATTCAGAAGGCTGGAGGCGAAAATTACCCACTGAAAGCCAACGAACAGCTCCCATGGCGGATTCTCCGGAAAACAGAATAGTGATTAACAATATAATTGTGACGTAATAGTACCACTGGGCAATTTTATAAAAGAAAACCGTGGGAATGGTAACGATAAGCAATATCAGGCATATGCCCAGGATAATCCACATTATCTGATGGGTAAAAAAATGGATGCTGGCGGCACTGTAGATCTGGGCAAGGCCTATGGACCACAGAATAAGAGAGGTGAGAAAAAAAACAAGATCAAATTTGCCCTTCAACAGATACTGCTTCATTGTGTCCATCCCTCTGAATCGCGATCCTTGAATTTTTCGAGAGTAGTTCGCCCCTCCGAAGTCTGGCTGAAATAATAGTCAAACACTGTTTTTGCAAAGGGGGCCGCCACGGATCCTCCGGAACCTGCATTGGCAAGTACCACGGAAACAACTATCTCCGGATTCTTTATTGGAGCCGCTCCAACGTAAATCGCATGGTTTTCTCCGTGAGGATTCTGGGCGGTCCCGGTTTTGCCCCCCACGGGAATTATATCGTGGCGGGAGCGCCACCCCGTTCCTCCAGGAGCATTTACTGTTCGCCACATTCCTTCTTTTACGGCATTCACTGACGACGAATCGAAATCCAGTGAAGCTGAGGTGGTTTTCTCAGTACTTCGAATATAGGCATTTTCGGGTGAGCGTATTTCACTGAGAATGCGGGGAGTATACAGTGAATCATATCCGCTCAGAGCTGTAGGAATCATGGCTATCTGAAGCGGGGTCAGATCCTGAGCCTGGCCGATGGCAAGATTGAGTATCAGTCCCCGGGTCCATGTCCAGCCCGGTCCACGATGGGCATGGCGAAGATTATGTTGTATGCGGCCGGATAAGTATCCGGCCCGTTCTCCCGGAATGTCTATTCCTGTACGTACTCCCAGGCTTGCCAGTTGTGCATAGTTATTGATAACGTCATCTCCCAGCATAAGCCCCAGCTGATAAAAATAGACATTGCAGGACTGTTTTATTGCATCGTAGACAGTAAGGTGTCCGTGCCCCGGTTCATACCAACAGCGGTAATATCTGTTTCCAAACCGCATTCCTCCCGTACAGGGTTTTTCCATATATTCCGTGGGGGTTATGGATTCGGATTCAAGTCCGGCCAGGGCCGTGATCAGCTTAAATGTGGATCCCGGAGAATAATTGGCGGTAATGGTTTTATTCATCAGGGGCTTTCGGGGATCCTGCTGAGCATCGTTCCAGTTTTGCTTTACCTCTTCTTCCGCAAGGGAAAAAGTATTGGCATCAAAGGACGGATTACTGTAAAGGGCATAAATTTCACCGTTTTGTGGATTCATAGCGACAACGGCTCCCTGCAGTGTATCGTGAAACTGCCGGGCAATCATGCGCTGGAGCTCCGCATCCACAGAAAGAAAAAGATTTTTTCCGGCTTTGGGTTTAATATAGGGCATATCCTCCAGTATACCCAGATTTGTGCCAATTGAATTCCGTTCTATAAAGGCCCATCCTTTTTCGCCTTTCAGGAGAGAGTCATACTGAGCTTCAATGCCTGCTTTGCCGATTTTGTCGCCCCGATAATATCCTTTGTCACTGAATTGGGTCAGTTCTTCACTGTTTATTTCGGAAATATATCCGATGATATGGAAAAGATCCTTACCGTAGGGGTATTCACGTCGTGATTCTGTACCGATGGTTATACCCGGAAGCAGGGAGCTGTTTTCCTGGATAATACTCACAAATTCTATGGAAATATCCTCTGCGATTAGGGTTTTGCCCCGGGGATTCTGAATCGCTGTTTGTATGCGGTCATGGAGAAAATCGGGATCGACGAGAGGTTCCCCTTCACGGTTTCTTATTTTGAGAAGACGTTTTTTGACAAATTGCAGGGAGTTTGCACGCAGGGCGTGCTGCAGGGAGTATTCGTTTATTGCTGAATGTGCAAAAAGGCTGTCGAGAAAGGATTCATTAAAAAGTGGGGTGCCCGATTCGGTTTTAAGATTTTTGAGTTCCTTTTTAAAATTTCCCACGCTGGGTTCTTTGTTGAAAAAGGATAGCGCATCCTTTTGAGGGGGATTATTCCTAAAATGCTCCTGCAACATGTGCTTATGAAAAAGGGGGGCACCCTCTGCAGTTACTACATCCGACAGTTGAGTTACAAGATCCTTTTGGCGCGGAATAATCCGCGGAGTGATATATAATGAGTAGGAAGGACGGTTTTGAGCAATAATACGACCGGCCCGGTCATATATCAATCCCCGTTCAGGGTGTATCATTTCCCGCGAAAGACGGTTTTCCTGCGAGAGCTCCAGATACCGCTCTCCGCGGACAATCTGTATATAGGCAATGCGCGAAAAGAGAATGATGAAAAACAGCAGAAAGATACTCATAAGAACCTTGGATTTCGCCAGGCGATCCAAATAAATGCCATCAATGCTGTCTTTGCGTATTTCCACAATCTACCTTCGTCGGGAGGGAATAAAATAATGCCCGGCAAATAACAGTATTGCCGATAAAATGGCTGTGTACAGTGCGGAAGGAATGGATGTGTAAATAATCTCAAAGGACGTTATCCCTTCGGTCTCCACCAGATAATATATAAAATTATGAATAATGGAAGCAATGAACAGTATCAGTATCTGAAATACGGGACCTGGATTGAGGCGTCTGCGGGAAAATAATCCGACGAAACCTCCCACAACGGTGTTTGCCAAAGCCTGTACACCCAGAATACCGCCGGAGTAGAGATCTATGATAAGGCCGACGAAAAAACCGCTCCAAATACCTGCACATTTACCATATTCAATGGATAAAATGAAAAGGACTATCAGAACCGCATTAGGGTGAATCCCGTGGATGGAGATTTGGGAGATAATGGTGGACTGCAGGACCATGGCTATGCTGAAATAAACAATCCATGTAATAAATCTTCTCATGCTACCTCTTATTCATCAAGGAAATCCAGCTCGGTTTTATAGGATGTCCACTTATTTTCCAGGGTGATAATATTAACAAACCGCAAATTATTCAGATCGGCAAAGGATGATACGGAAATGTTTTTATAGAGCGGGTTTTGCGCTTCTGAAATGTCGGACACTGTTCCCAAAGGGAGCTGGGGAGGGTATACTCCGCCCAGACCGGAGGTGACAATGGTATCTCCGGGAAAAATATTCTTCTGGGTGATCATATTGACCGTGAGATTTTTCCCGTCATTGGATTTGAGTATGCCCACAGAACCGGATCGTTCGTGAAGCACGCTGAGCTTTTCATCGGGCATACGAATCAGCTGCACGCGTGAACAATTGCTGAGAACCATTGATACCTTTCCTATGACACCTTCAAAATTAATAACCGGCATGTTTTGTTTCACACCGTCACTGCGTCCTTTGTTTATTGTTATTGTTCGGTGAATGGGGACAGGTTCATAGGATATGACTTCCGCCTGCAGAAGGTTATAGGGGATTTCTTCGGAAAGTTCCCGAAAATCTGTTTTCAGGCTGTCCATCACCAAAGCATTCTGCAGGGATGCGTTCTCAACCTGAAGCACGGATATTTTCTGGTTTAACTTTTGGTTTTCCTCAAAGAGATTCCTGATTTTATTGGAATTATTTACCACCATTTCAACGGGGAAGAATATGGTGGTAAGTATTCCTGTTATCCGCTTTTGCTCCGTACGCCCGGAATTTATGAGCATCAGGGAAATAAGAACGGTGACAAAAAGGGAGGAACCGCTTTTGTGAGAAAGAATAAACGCAATAAGCCAATGCATTTAAATTACTGTTCCTTTATCGTTTATTGCGACTGCTGTTTAGAAGAACGTCCCGGTAAAACTGCTTGTTTTCCACTACTTTTAAAGCTCCCCGGGCTACACAGGTCATTGGGTCGTCCGTACCGCACACGGGAAGATTCGTCTCCTGACGGATACGTTCATCAAGGCCTCTGAGCTGAGATGAACCTCCTGTTAAGACAATACCCTTGTCGAGGATATCCGATGAAAGCTCTGCGGGGGTTCGTTCCAGGGCGCTTAAAACTGCCCGCTCCACCTTTGCCACGGGCTCTTTCAGGGCTTCCCGGATTTCTTCAGAGGTGATCCGCATGGTTTTTGGGATACCCGCCACCTGGTCCCGGCCGCGAACTTCCATTTCCAGCTCCTGGGGGAGCGGATAGGCCGAGCCGATTTGAATTTTTACTTCTTCAGCTGTATTTTCACCAATAATAAGATTGTAGGTTTTTTTCAGGTATTCCACAATGGCTTCATCAAATTCATTTCCCCCCACTTTCTCTGAAATATCACATACCATGCCCCCCATGGAAATAACGGCAATCTCTGAAGTACCGCCGCCGATATCAATAATCATATTACCCGAGGATTCCATGACGGGTATTTCCATACCGATAGCTGCGGCCATGGGTTCGGCGATGAGGTCAGCCTCAAGAATTCCGGCCTGTTCTGCAGAATCAATAACAGAACGCATTTCCGCCTTTGTTATTCCTGAGGGAACACCAATGACAGCCCGGGGACGAAACAGCCTGTTTGTCTGTACCTTCCGAATAAAACGGCTGAGCATCTCCTCCACAAGATCAACATCGGCAATAACCCCGTCCTTCATGGGTTTTATTGCCTGAATTTTCCCCGGGGTACGACCAAACATTTTCTTCGCCTCTTTACCTATTGCAAGAGGTTCGCCGTTTGTACTGTCAATGGCAATAACAGAGGGTTCATCTATCAAAAGACCTCTGCCGCGCGCGTATATAAGAGTGTTTGCTGTTCCAAGATCAATGCCCAGGGCTGTGCCGGACAGGGAGAATGAAAAAATACTCATGATTTGCTCCGTATAATAATTAGCTTTTGTCCCCATGTATCACTGTTCTAAAATAGTATTTATCCCGTGGATATTCCATACTTATCTCCCATATGTACAAATCTTTAGATTCCGCATTTTTTTTCCACTGTCCCCTATGATCCACGGGGATAAAAATATGTGCATCATTCTATCATGATATATTTCGTTTCGCAACTGGTTTTGATAACAGATCAGAGGGGGAAACAGTTTTTGTAGTGTCGGATTGCTGTTTCAGTGATGGTAATTACATCGATACGGGCGGGGCAGTTTTGTGTCTGTGGCCGCTCGCTGATATAGCATTCAGCAAGGCGTTGTATGTTTTGAAGTTTTGCCCTGGTTATTTTATCCTCGCCCGTACCCCGGCGTGTGCTGCGATATTTTTTTACCTCAACAAAAACCAGTTCCTTTCGGCGGGACTCGGCGATAATATCAATTTCCCCCCAACTGTATGCCCAGTTTCGACACCAAATGGCATACCCTCTGCGGAGAAGATACTCCACGGCCTGTTCTTCACCCCGATGCCCAATATCCCGGGTATTCATCGGAAGAATTCAATATACAGCAGCAGGATAATAAGGAGCAGAGCCAGCCATTGCTGGCGCAGGGTGTAATACCAGAAGCGGCGGCTGAAAAAAGTAAAGCAGAAGGGATCAATGGCGGTTTGTGCAGTGGTTTTTCCTGTGCCCCTCCGATCCCCCAGCCTTCTGTCCGTAATACGGCGGTTTTCTGCCTCTTCCTTTTCCTGTTGTGCATAGAGGCGTTCCTTTTCATGAGCTGAAACGGTATCCAGATCATCCAGCACTTCTCCAATAGAGCTGTAGCGTTCAGTGGGGTTTTTCTTTAATGCCTTTATTACAATCAGTTCCAGACGTTTGGGAATATCCCTGCGATGAACAGATGGTGGTTTTGGCTGGGTGTGCACATGACTGTAGGCGATTGACAGGGCTTTTTCTCCCGTAAAAGGTACATCCCCTGTAAGCATTTCATACATAAGGATTCCCAGGGAGTAGATATCTGTCCGCAGGTCAAGTTCCTTTCCCGAAGCCTGCTCGGGAGACATATACTCCGGAGTTCCCACGGCCATTCCCGAGCTGGTAACCTTTTGCTCCCGAAATAATTTTGCGATGCCAAAATCCGAAATGCTGCAGAGATCGTTATGATCTATAAGAATATTCTGCGGTTTTATATCCCGGTGGATAATGCCTTTTTTGTGGGCATATAAAAGACCCCGGCATATTTGTTTCGAATAATCGATAACATTTGGAATGGGGAGGCCCGTATGGGGAATGATGTCGGAAAGGGCAAAACCCTCAACATACTGCATGGAAAAATATGACAGATTATTTTCAATTCCGTAATCGTAGAGAGAGACAATATTGTTGTGTTCCAGTCGGGAAATGGCCTTTGCTTCTATTTCAAATCGCTGTCGGGCTTTTTTGTCGCTGTGACTGGTCATAAGGATTTTAAGGGCAACTTTTCTTCCCAAAGGCTCCTGAACAGCACAGTACACATCGCCCATGCCTCCTTTGCCGAGATGGCCGGTTATTTTGAAATTAGCTATTTGCGTAATTGCTGTCATGATTCGTCCCGTGTATTTAGATCGATAATCCGTTCAATTTTCTTTACCGTGTCTTCGAGAACGTCATTGATGACGTAATAGGTGTAATGTGCCGTGTGATGAGCTGTCCGGATCTCTTTTTCTGCGTTTTTCAGGCGCAGGGCAATTGTTTTTTTATCATCAGTACCCCTCTTTTCCAGTCGTCGTTTCAGCTCGTCAAAGGAAGGAGGTTCGATAAAAATGCCCAGGGAGTCGGAGTAGATTTTGTCCAGCTGCATTTTTCCCTGCACATCAAGATCAAGCAGAATGATTTTACCCTCCCGGCGCTTACGGTCAATAAAAAAACGGGGTGTTCCGTAATAATTATTGTGAACCTGAGCCCATTCGACAAGGCCCTTTTCATCAATGAGCTTTTCAAATTCCTCTGTGCTGTAGAAAAAATAATCGCGGCCATGAACCTCTCCCTGCCGCGGTGGACGTGTTGTAGCAGAAATTGAGTAGACAAACTCCGGGTGTTTTTGACAGAGTCTGGAGAGTACCGTTGTTTTTCCGCCTCCTGAAGGGGATGAAAATACAAAAATCCTACCTGTTTTCATGGTATTTCCTTTCCAGTATTTTCGTGGTGGCCGCCCGGGGATTTTTGAGTATTTTATTTCCCCGTGTTACCTTGCACAGGCTTATTTTGAGATCACCGGCAATTTTACGCTGCGTTTGGCCTTCCCTGAGCCGTTTCATTAGTTCCCAGCGAAGAAGCAGAGTGTTTATTTCACTTTCCGTGAGGAGTTCCGTTAAAAGCATTGCTGCTTCTGCTTTTTCTGCTCCGGATAGAATTTCGGCCATTTCTTCTATAGATGTCATTGGTATTTCTCCTTGATGTTAAATCCTCCCATTCGTTCAATAACAGAATAGCCGATAACCGAACAGGCCGTGGCTACATTCAGGGAGTTTTTGTATCCGAAGGTAGGTATTTCCACAATTTTGTCACACTGGCATAAAACTTTTCTGCTTACCCCCAGAGCTTCATTTCCAAAAACGAGTGCCACTTTTTTGGGTATGGGAACATTGCTGTAGAGCTCTGATCGTGTGGTGGTTTCCGCTGCCCAGACATCCGCCCCCTGCTTCTGTGCATATTTGACGGCTTCCGTGGTGCTGTCAAAATGTTTCCAGGGAACATAGTCGATGGTGCCCAGGGAGGTTTTTTCCAGCTTTTTATGGGGCGGACAGGCGGTGTATCCGCATAAATAAACGCCCTGTATCCGCATGGTATCAGCCAATCGAAATATGGAGCCCACGTTGAACGCGCTTCGCAGGTTGTCCAGAATGATATACAGCGGATTTTTTCTGAGACTCTTATATTTTTCTATGGAAATATCAGCGTCAAAGGACCGAATTTTAAAATTTGTTTCCATATCACCCTTTTTTAATGCCACAGAACCACCCTTTCATATTATTTTTTAATATAAATACAAACAAGCAAAGGTGCAGTATGTTCGATAAAAAGATAGGTGTTGCCACGTCGATTTTCAAAGAAAAAAACTTTGATTCCCATGCAACCATAGACTTTGTACTGGAAAATAATCTGTCCGTGATTCAGTTTTATATGAATCGGGAGCTTGAAAAATCCAGTGATGAAATTGACCGGTTACGGGAAAGATGCCGTGAGAACAATATCACCGTTATCTGTCATTCTCCCTACGATTTGAATAAGTCCCTGCTCAATAAGGGGCGGCATATTGCTTCCTTAAATCGTATTTTTCCCCGTAATCAGAAGAAATATGTGGTTTTCCATTTTGATGAGACCGTCGAGATCGGTACGGCACTGTCCGTTATGCAGACTCTGAATAATAACGGTATATCTGTCTGTCTTGAAAATTATTACCGCTATGAAGACCGGGACAGTCTGGTGACGAATATTACCACCTATAATCTTCTTATAAATCAGGCCGCTGCACAGAAATTGGATTTTTATCCCCTTATCGATATTCCCCGAATTTTTATACACAGCTTTGAGCAATTCAATTCACTTTTTATCTGTGAGCTTATTCTGAATAATATTTCCTATGTAAAAAAGAATATCATGCTCCATCTTATAGATTTCAAAGACAATCGTCAGCGTCGTGAGGACTGGTGTCCTGTCTCCACAGGGAAAATGGAATATGCCGTACTATTTGATATAATGGGACGGTATTCCCTGAATGTGGAGTATGCTGTACTGGAGTATGAAGTGTCGGATCTGGCCAAAAAGAGTCTGACTCCTCTGACAGATCTTCTTGCAATGATTTACTGATTTCAGAGGAGCCTTTTATGAGTTTGACCCTTGGTATTGATACATCTTCTCTCAGTCTTAGTGTAGGTCTGTATAAAAATAATGCCCCCTGTTTATCGCAGACCCGTTTTGAAAAACATTCCCATTCAAAATATCTGGCATCCACGGTAAAGGAACTTTTGGAAAAGGCAGATGCCGGCATCGAAGATATCACCCGCTGCGGTATTGTCACCGGGCCGGGGTCATTTACAGGGCTCCGTATTGGTATTGCCTTTGTTAAAGGAGCTTTTATCAATTATTCCCCGCGAATTTACCCCGTGTCATCCCTGCGGGTTATCGCTGAAGCCCTGAGCGGTGCCCGTGGCAGAATTGGAGTTGCATTGGATGCCCGTCAGGACAATGTGTTTTTTGCATGTTACAAAAAAGATGTACAGGGGTGTAATGTAATAGCTGAACCCTGCCGGATTTCGCGTGAGGAGTTTTTGTCCCGCAGTGAATCCTGTGATCTGGTTGCCTATGACACCATGGGATTTGCCCGCAGCACAGTCTTTAATAATCTTCCGTCCCCGGCTTCACTTAATATCAGCGCAGCAGATTTTTCCCGGGGCATTTCCGCAGCACAGATTGCTGATACCTCTCAGGATCCACCCTGTTCTGCCCTGGAGGTAGAGCCTGAATATATGCAGGATTCCTATGCACAGCAAAAGAGGGCACGGTGAAAAACACGATATGTACCGGAGTGTGTCTCATTATATTTCTCAACACTGGATTCGCTGATACTCCCGGCTCAGATACGGTCCTGCAGAAAAATGGTTTCAGCCTTTCTCTCAGTTGGGTTTTCGGAACATATGATATGTACAATTCCTGGATTTCCGCAGAAAATAATGTATTCGAAAATCGGCTTGATTCCATACGCACCGCTCGTCCCGACGGCAGCATTCGTTCCCGTATAATCCGGGATCCGGGTAATCAGAACAGCATCTTTCCACTTTCCCTGGGCTATTACCGTTCGATTGATGAGAAAACCTCTGCGGTATTCTTTCTTGCGTACGGCTTCAGCCAAAAAAAACTGGGGTTTGAAGTACGGGATTATCTTGATACCTCCTTTTCCTATTCCTATGAAAACACCCTGCGTCGACATCGGGCCGATATCTCTGCCCGATTGTTTCGAGCCTTTGATGAAACATATTTTTCCATAGACGGTTTTGAGCAGGCAGGCCTTGCCTATTCAGCGGGGCTGATCCCCCTTGATGTACTGGTAGAAGCCGATGAGGTATTTCACGGATATGGCGCTTCGTGGGGTATATCTTTTTTTGGCAGGCGTTTTGGTAAACTGGGCTTTCTGCAGACTATCGGCTTAGGGTACCAGGGCTGCTATATCCATGATTTCAGGGGAGAGGTGGAGAATATTGCCCCCGGAGCTGAAACGAAATTTGTGTCTCACAATGTGGTATTTTCTGTCGGCTTTGTTTTTATTCAGCCCGAGGGTGTTGATGAGTAAGTCCGGACGTTTGAAAAGGATTTATTCCTATCTTGAAATTCAATTTTATGCACATAAAATGCCCGTTATTGATCTGATGAAAGTAAGCGGAGAATCTCCCTATCGTCTTCTTACGGCAACCATTCTCAGCAGTAGAACAAAGGATGAAGTAACTGCCGCTGCAGCCCGGCGTCTTTTTGAAAAAGCGGGTGATTTATCAGCACTTGCCCGCCTTTCAGCAGAGGATATAGCCCGTCTGATTTATCCCGTGGGTTTTTACAAAACCAAGGCTCGTCACCTGGCTGTTTTGCCCGGGGTTATAGCAGACATGTTCAAAGGAGAGATTCCGCATACCATGGACGGGCTTGTACAGTTGCCTGGGGTCGGCAGGAAGACTGCTGCTCTTGTGGCTGCAACAGCCTTTGATCAGGATACCATTTGCGTTGATACCCACGTACATCGCATCACAAACCGCCTTGGATTTGTCCGGACCAAAACCCCCGCTGAAACAGAACAGGCACTGATGAAATATCTTCCCGTGGAATATTGGAAGAAAACAAATGCGTATTTTGTTTCCTTTGGCCAGCATATCTGCCGTCCCACTTCCCCGCATTGCGGGGAGTGCGGGATCACCGATATGTGTCTTTACTACCAAAAATAATGTGGAGTAGAAAAAATATACAGTTTTCTTCTGAGAAGTACCCAGCGTAATACCGCCGAATTTCTTTCTGATGACCGGGGCTACGGAACATAATATTTTGTAATACCCCGCTATTAAGGTGTGATCGCAGGATGCCCATGGTTTTGTGCGGGGGTATCCTAAGGCCAGAAGCGGTATACGCTGATGACTGACAGAAATATACATCAGTTTCTCAGATCTGATACTGCAGATGCTGTGATTCCAGGTAATACGGTATATCAATTCAGTATTTAATGACAGCAGATTTTTCAATACACAGCACGGTGTTATCCTCCTATGGAGAAGATATGACTGTATACTGGATTTTTCCGGCAGATTTGAGTGCTGAAACTGATCTGATATTTGCTCCACACATGTATTCACGGCAGGGGAGTGTATAATTTAATCGGTACACATTTCAAAAAAAAGCCCCATAAATATTTTAAGTGGCTGATAATAAAGTTGTTATGAGAAGAATGTTTCTGTATGAACGCATTCAGGTGTTGTTGTTCTGTCAAAAAAACAGTAGGAAAGGGGGCAGGTACCCTGTCTTTGGTGCACATATCTTTTGAGACGGGAATGGGTATGCCGAATCATCGGGATAAAAGAAGAATACGGTATATACTGACCTGTGAAAGGAGTATTTTCCTGATGATGATTCACTGGGTATCGCTTTGACAGGGTATGATTTATTTCGGAGTTCAGCCCATACAGTTATTCCTGATAAAGGTCCTGCCCTTAGTTTTTTTCACGATATTCCTGTCGTGGGTTTCACAGTTTCGGTGTACAAAAAAACCACGCGGGATAGGCGTGGTTTTGAACGGTACAAAAATGATAATCAGCGAATGCTGTGAGTCAATTCGTAGGGGCCGCGTTCACTTGAATCATAGGGAGTTACTTCAATTAATAACACTTCACCTCCAGTGACCTCCCAGGATACCATGGCATTTGATTCTGCTCCACTGTCATCATCGCTTATAAGCGTTTGGCCGGTATCATCATAGAGCGCTATTTTTGTATCAAGTGAGCTGAGGGTCTGAATTACAATCTGAGAACCTTCTATTGAGTCTGGAACTTTCAGCCGTATAAGCTCGGCGTTGTTTTCATCAGAAATGGTGCCGTTATAAACCTCACCGAAATTAACCGTTTGCGGCTCTTCAATGCTACTTACAAGCTCATAGGGACCGGTGACAGAATTGTCATAGGGATATACCCGCACGATGAATGCATCCCGATTACCCACGGGGGTGGTAATACGGGCGTTCTTTCCTTCACCTCCGTCGTCATCCTCGCTGAGAAATTCGCCTTCAGCAGTATATAAGGCCATTTTGGTGTCAAGATTGCTTTGGGTCTGGAAGGTGACAAGCGATTCTTCATCAGTTCTACGGGGAAGGTTTATCAGAAAATAATCATCATCGGAAGGGGTTAAGCCGGATTCATGATTCACACCAAAGGGGATTTCATAGGCGGTACTGATGGTATTGTTCGGCTCGTCTTCAGGCTCTGTATATTCTTCAGCAACAGTCCGCAATGTATACGCTCCCGATACATCAGAATCGTACCCTCTGACTGTAATATAATAGGATGAGTCAGGCTCTGCAATAAAGGATACCTGGGCATTACGGTTTGTGCCCCCGTCGTCATTACTGGTGAGCTCGGTGGATGAATTTCCTGAGCTGTATAATTCGATATATGTATCCATATCACTTTCTGTTGACACCGTTACCTGCTGCGGTGTATCTCCACCGTCAATCTGAAACCAGTCCTCGTCATTTTCTGTAAGGGTATGACCGTCATAATTCTGACCGGCGGTAATCACTCTGGGGTTTGTCCGGTCATCCGGTTCAAAGGGGTCGGCTATGGTTGTTCCGCCACCATCGGTGGTTATAAGGAGAGGCATGAGATCCTCTGTTTTTTCAAGACTCATATTATTTGACGCGATAACACTTTCACGGTTTGCGTCAATCAGTTTTACTGAGAGATGAACTGTATTGGAAGCAGCGGTGACCTGGCCGGTAAGGAGGAATTCATTTTCCCATTCCTTTGTGCTGGCGCTGCCGGTCAGCTGTTGGAAATCAGCGGGCTGAATGGCAACTTCACGAAAGGATGTATTCAGGGTGTTAATTATTTCATTTGTCCAGATTGTGCTTAGGGGGATATCCTGTCCATTCATACGAAGCCCCTGAACTTTGATTCGCGTGTTTGCATCATCATCAACTCTGTTACTGAATATTTCAGCCGTTGCGGATACAGCCTGCGAGAAATCCTCACTCAGGGTTTCATTTCCAAGGATTGACACAGCGGACACTGCAAAAGCCACAATTGATGCTTTCAGTGTTGAACGATTGAGAAACATTTATACTCCTTATTCCAATTATTGTTGTATGTGTTTAAGATAAACTATTTCTGCATCAAAAGCAATGAATACTACTGTTTTTTTAAGCTTCCTGAGATCAGTTTTTCAGATTGTAATGTATGGCAGTACTGCCATACATTACAGCTGCAGGAGGTTTTTACACGAATATATCAGGTTCACCGTTCCTGCGGAAACCGTGGTCAACAGGAATGCTTCGGTGCAGGTTTCAGACATGCTATGTCTGAATTGCTGCCGGGGAACCATGATTACAGATGCTGTATACGTATATGCATCATATACTTACGGAGTATTAAACACTGATGCCGGAAGGGACGGAACGCCAAAAATCAGCGGTACATATCCGTCAGATCTGTTTTCCTAAAATAATGCAGCGGATCAAATCCAAAGAGAAGCTGTATCTCGCTGTAGTCATATTTTTGATATGGTATCTCTATGGAAAAATATGATTCAAATTGGGCTGAGAAACCGGTTCGCCATCCGTAGTGGTCGGCGGTATACGGAATATGCAGGATTTCGTTTTCAAAGCCCCAGAGGAAGCCATTTTTAACGCGAAACCAATACGCAGTAATTCCCACAGCGCCTAGTGCAAATCTCTCTTCATAGAGCAGGTTCGCCCGAACTCCCATAAGGGGCTGAAAGGCCAAGCCGTATTCATCATCTATAAGGATACATTGAGTGTATCGGAGATGTGTTTTCCGGAATGCTTAGTCCACAAACATCGGAGAACGCAAACAGCAAAATACATAATAAATTATATGCCACAGAAATACTCCTAATAGAATATCAGCACGAATGCTTATGTTTCATTGTCCCTTATTTTCGTCACGGTATGCCGCTTCAAGGGAGAACATTTTTAATGGACCTCCGATTTGAGCAGCGTATCGCCGGTGAGAAAACCATCCTCCAATAGAGCAGATACTTCCGCCAAAAGAAAACTCTTCATCAATTATGAAAATAATCCTGTGTGCGGTAAAGATACGACGTGATTCGTAATTTATAAACCCTGCCTGAGGAATATAACAAAGGTGAAGGTCGTTATCAATACACTCAGAGATTATAAAAGCCGGACCTGCACTGAGCTGAAGATTCCATCCAATGGTTCTGTCTTTATATGTTCTTCCGATACTGAAAGGCGAATCAAGAGTTCACCGGCACCAACGGAGAAGAGTACTGCTGAGAGAATAATTGAGATATTTGATTTCCATGCAGAGTCCTTGTTGATACGTCGTTGGTAAAAAAATAGAGCCCTACGACATCTCCAAGTAGTGAGGTGCGCTTTTACAAAAAAATACAATCTATGTTACCCTGCAAAAAAACTTCGTGTCACAAGGTAGGTGTGATTTGATGACATTCTGCTACAGTAACAGGGGCGTTTTTTTTAGTGATTTTTACGCGCCGGATGTCTTGCAAATTAATATTGGTGTAGAAAAATCAGCAGTTCATCTGCCACTGGGTATATTTTATTTGCGGGGGTAAATTGCGATTCCCTGAAGGGGGCACAACACGGCCTGCATTTGCAGGAAAATATCTCAGTATATTTCAAAGAAAGGATAAATTATGAAGGAAGACTCTACGGTACAAACAAGCAAAATATCCCTTAGGAGAATAGGTGGTTACTTACATGGGATTATTCCCATAACCGATGCAACGGGAAAGATTCTGAGCCATGTTTTAAAACCGGTTATGATTGAGTTTCGACCACGAGATCTTATGCAGGTTATTGTTGGCGCATCCGTACTTGCCGTGCCTGTTGCGTTTACGGAAGAGACCTGGAATCTTGGACAGGATCTTCCCCTTCAAAACGTTCTGCTGCTCAGCGGTCTGTCCCTTGTTTTTATCGGTCTCTTTGTATATCTGAATTTTTATCGTTTTATGTTTAAGGAAAACAAGTCTGAATATTTTAAAAGAGTTTTTTCCATTTATTTTTTTTCCTTGATTGTGGTGGCTGTATTACTCACGATTATTGAGCGCTGTCCCTGGTCTGCCGATTTC
This sequence comes from Fibrobacterota bacterium, assembly GCA_051745755.1. Lineage (GTDB taxonomy): Bacteria > Fibrobacterota > Chitinivibrionia > Chitinivibrionales > Chitinivibrionaceae > Chitinivibrio. The sequence continues at coordinate 29,723 of JBNJEI010000015.1, read as the reverse complement.
CCCACCGCTCTGAAACGGGTGCTGATAGTTGCATTTCCCGCTTCCATGAGTGCCGCCTTAAGTGATACGATCAAATAAGGGCTGGTTGTATACATATCAATACTTCCTAATGAAAAATTCTTATGAATGTGGGTGTCTGGAAAAACGCAGCCTGTGCAAAGTGTTTTTTGTGCCGGTGTGATATGCGGTTTTGGCAGAAAAATGAGGGACTATCAGTATCGGTACGGCGTTAAATGCAGAGATGTCGCCGAAAATACATCTCTGCAAAAATTACTATTCCGTAGGAATGCCACCCCCCTTTCTGTATAACCTCTGTTATGATTTGCGTGCGGTTTTATACATCAAAAAAATATAAAGTGATGAATTCCTGTGCAGAATATGCTTGTTTTTTATTTGAAAAAAGGATAGTATATGAATTATTACCTATTACTGTGAGGTACAGTATGTTTTTTTTATTGGTATTGGCTGGAATGTTTTTGGGCTGCGGTGTGGTGTATTCAAACGAGCATGCCATCATGGATCAGGACCAGATTATTACGCAGGATCCGTCTAATCCGGTTATATCCGATAGTCGGCTTGATCTGCAGGATCATGATTTTTCTCAGCGTGATGTTGATCTGGGAACCGGGGCGGAGTTTGCCTTTGGGAAAAAAGGAACCTATCTTACCATACCCATACGCTATGCACCATTCTGGGCTCCGGGATTCAGTATTCAGTCATATATTCCTGTTATATTCGGGAAAGAACACAACTTTGATCAAGACACATCCTCCGGTGTGGGTGATATCTCGCTTCGGGTTACCTATTTCCGGGTGCTGAACAACAAACTTCATTTTGGCGGCGGACTCAGTACCGTCCTGCCAACGGGCAAAGACTATGTACTTGGCGGCACTACCCTGGGGTTCAATACCAATATAACAGCGTTGTATCTCACCAAAAGCGGTGTAATGAATGTGTCCGCCTATTACAGCTGGCGCCTTGATCATGAGGATGAGTATGATACATTACCCTATCCCAGAGTCTGGAGCTTTAATCAGGGGTATAAGCAGTTTCTATGGAAGGGATTATCATTTTCGGCTTTTTCAAAGGTAAGCATTGTGCATAACGACGTGGCACGTGATACGAGTCTCGTTTTGTGGGATGCGTCCCCTTCCATTGCCTACGAGACGCAAATTCCCATTATCAATTCAGTATATTTTCGAACCATGTTTCCGCTTCTTGAAAGTGATGAATATGTTGATCGTGAGATATCCCATCACGTTGGTTTTAACTCCTTTTTCTAAAAAATAAAGCCCCGGATTTTTCCGGGGCCTTTAGGGTGAAACACTGAAAGTCAGGTATAGAGGAGTTTTTCTTTCAGCTATATATCAAGGGCTGCCTTATAAGTCTGTTCACTTTGCACGCCTACGAATTGTTCCACCTTCTGACCATCCTTAAATACAATCACCGAAGGTATTGAGGTAATGTTGAACTGGGAAGCCTTCTGCGGATTTTCATCAACATTGAGTTTTACTACCTTTGCCTTGTCTCCGGCTTCTTCTCCAACCTTATCTATGATGGGGCCCACCATTCTGCATGGACCGCACCAGGGTGCCCAGAAATCCACAAGTACGGGGACAGGTGACTGAAGAACTTCGGTTTCGAATGTTGCGTCTGTAATTGCCTTTGCCATAATTTTCTCCGTTTCTGTTAAATAAAAAGTACCACGCCCTTAGAAAGCAAATGCCGTGCCATGTATTATTGGGTAGTTGAAGGAGGTATGGCATTCAAGAGTGTTGCATTTTGCTTCATAGTGATGAATCAAGGGGGATATGTGCAACATTATCAGGTAGGGCAAAGAAAAAAAACATTTTTACAATTTATGTTTTATCTTATGGGTATAAAAAATGTTGGACCACTACTATCAGTGAGTGAGGTTTTTATGAAAACATCAGGTGTCTGGATTCTACTGGCAGGTATTATATTTTTTTCTGTTCACGCAGAAGAAAATCGGTTCGCTCTGGGAGACTGGATCATTCAGCAGGATTCCCTTATTACCCACGATCCTTCAAATCCCGTACTTTCAAATCCATACCTTGGTATTCAGGATTTTTATTTTTATGAAAGCGGTGCTGAATTCGGCACAAATCCTGAGTTTATTCTTAACAGACGCCTGCCCTATGTGAGTATTCCCCTACGGTATGCTCCCGGCTGGGCCCGTGGGCTGAACCTCGCTGCTACTATCCCTTTTATTACGGGTAAGGAGTATTGGGATTCCGATGAGCGGGAAGAAAAGAAGCGTTTTGGCCTGGGGGATATTTCCCTTCGTATTTTTTACGGAGGAATCCTTCCAAACTCTCTCTTTATAAGCGGAGGACTATCGGTGAGTCTGCCCACGGGGGAAGATTTTCTTCTCGGTCACGGTACAACGGGTTTTTCCGGCCGTCTTTCCGGAGTCTATCCCGTACCGGACGGCATTGTTACGGCTGCAGTCTCATACAGCTGGAAACGTGCCTATGAATGGTCCGGTGACGGTGATGAGGTCTACGATCCCTTTGATTACACCTATCCCGGCGTTTTGAGTGTTACTCCGGGATATAAGCGTCATATGTGGGACGGCCTCTCCGTTGGAATTCTGACAAAATTCACCTTGGTTGATGCCGGTGACCATGAAATTATTTCTGATATTGTGGGTACAGACTATCGCAGCGACAATCTTTTTCTGGTTGATATGACACCGCTTTTTTCCTATGATGATATTGAGTCGGCTTTCTGGCAGTCCGTGTATGCCCGGGTACATATTCCGCTCATGGAAAACAGTGATGATGTTGACCGCGATGTGAGTTTTCATCTCGGCTCTGATTTTATCTTCTAACCTGCTGTGCAGAAAATGACGCATCCCTGTTTCAGAACGTGAAAAGAGGGGCAATGTTTTTGCGGTGAAATCCCCGTAGTTTGTACAGCAGACTAAAGCGGGGATTACGGGAAGTCATTGGCAGGCCGATAATACGGAGTTGCTCGGGTAGTGAGTCCGTCGGTTCGAGAAATATGGTGATATTTTGAGATGCCTCAAAAAAATACGGGCGATCCTCCTGTTCCTTTTTGGGAATATATGAATCCAGGGAAATCACTTTGGCCTGAATATCCGTCCCGGTTTCCGATGAGAGAGTCATAATAGTATTTTCCTCTATATGAGAGAGCTGTTGCGGCTCTATGGAGAGGCGGATTGTGTATTCTGCGGGGGTTTTCTGCACAGTTACCAGCCTCTCAAGGCGGTGGACCCAGTCTCCCGGTTCTGCATGCTGTTTAATAATCCGGCCCTTCCAGGGGGCCGTATATGGTTCAGTATATCGATGTGACCCTGTTTCAGAAGATATATCTTCGTCTTCAGTATTGGTATTTTTTCTGCGGGCGGAAGTATATTCACGCAGCAGTGACTGCAGGGTGTTTCGGTGTCCCATATAGACTCTTCGGGCGGCATCAACTTCCCGCGATGTTGCAGCCCCCCGTTGCATAAGCTGCCGCATATTTTCAAGTTTTGTGTAAGCACGGTCGGCTTCGCGTTCTTCCCGGGCAATTCGTTCTTTCAGTACCTGAATATTTTCATCTTCCCGTTCTGATGAGGAGGGGAGGGAAATGGGGGGCTCCTGATATATCTGAGATGAGTGAGGGCTAAAGGATACTATTTGGGCCCCGGAATCAATTGGTGTGAATTCATCGTAAAATACCTGTTCAACCTTCCCTTCTTCAATGGCAAAAATATGAGTGTGCGGAGCGTGGATATATCCCGTGTTTTCTATATACAGCGTATTGAGCAGAATCATTCCCAGAAAAAACAGGAGCGGGGAAATGACAATGCCCACGATAATAAACCAGCGTATACGCGGAAAACTTCTTTTTGCTGCGGAATAGACCACATTTACGCCGTTTTTGCGTTCCGAGGTATTTGTGGAAGTATTGGTGAATCGTATTTTCATTTCTGCATCTCCTGATAAAACTCCATGGACTGAATCCACAGGCCCGAAAACTGTGGAAATTGGGTAAGGTCTGTGTGTATCTTCTTAAGCAGGGTATGAAATTCTTCCCTGCTGTGCTGCGCATACGTTTCGTTGTCCCCGACAATTGGACTGGGTTCCACTGATACGGACACACTGAGAGGAAGGGTGGGAAATTCTGAAAGCAGGCGCTGCATGCGACGGGTGACAGTGGTGGGATTCCCTGAATATATCATTAGATTTATATGGTGCGGGGAGAGCTCCTGCACCAGGGTGCCGAAGGTCCTGTTGTCAATTTTTTGAGTAAGGTAGCGGTAGTGAACGGTACAGGAAAAGGGGGCAAAGGTATAGGGCTGAATCTCTGTAAGGGTTTCCCATAACCGCACCAGAGCAAGTGAATCGTCCAGAGGCTCATCTATGTAGCCCGGCTGTGAAAGCTGATTGGGCTCAAGGTCATAGACTATTTCATCAAAACTGAATTGGGAAAAGAAATTCAGCAGTTCTTTAAGATTGCTGCGAAACTCGGGGAGCATCCATCGTGGTTCGCCTAAGAGCAGCCCCGCACGTATGCCCCGTTGATGCAGGGAGTCAATATATCGATGCAGATCCTGTCGTTTCCGCGGATCTGATTTCAGCTGAGTTACCTCTTCTGCTGAGAATGCCACCGCCAGGGTTTGTATATCATTGGAGAGTTCCGGCAGTTCAAAATCATTGCGGGACCACACAAACAAACTGTGTTTTCCGGAAGTAGAGCTGCGTCCTTGTGTTTGCACAGTATCGGGGAGGGATATTTTCTCTTCAAAGCGTGATTCCATTTCCTCTATGGATAGATTGTGTTGAATCATCGGGGTAAGTTTGAGATTGACAAGTTCCGGTTGCGGACTGTTTTCAGCTTCATAGGACATATTCGGGTAAGATGAGCGGGAATGGTCTGAAAGGTTGCCTGCGATGTGTGCAACGTTGTAGGAGCTGAGAAGGTATTCTGCTTCCGCATCAAAAAATTCCAGCATGCTGTGATAATATCGGTGGCGGGTCTGAATAAAAACAGTGATCATGTCACCATCGGAGAACCCGCTGCGCAGGTACGTTCCCCGCAGCGCCCGAAGCCTTTTTTCTAGAGATTTTTTCCGGGATGCCAGGGTGTTTTTACGGGAGGTATAATAGATATACTGCCGGGCAAAATCCCGTATAATCCGGCGCTTCTTTTCCTCGGTATTCTCTATAGCTGCACGAATGGCGGAGGTTTCCGTCTCGTTTCTGTTTTCACGTATCTTCCGATCTCCAAAGGGAATGTCAAGATTGAAAAAAATCCGGCCGTCTCCTCCGAATTTATATTCCGGTCTACCCGTGTATCTGAGAGACACTCCCGTATACGCAGAATAGGCAGAGGACTTACGGTTTTCTTCATTGAAAAGAGACTTCAATACTGCCAGAAGAGAATCCTCACGGGCACCTACCATATGTGAGGTGTAGCGTGTTTTATTCATAACATCCACCACGGGGGGCTGCAGAGGGGTAAAGGGAGAGATTGGTCTGCGGCAGAGATATTCCAGTTCGGCCAGAGCCTGGTCTTCACGGCGGGCAAATTCAGTTCGGTCTCTTTCCAGGGCGGTAAATAACTGCAGTAATTCAACCTTGTCAGCAACAAGGAGCAGCCCCGACATTTCCCGATCAGAAAGAATACTGTCCACTTCTTTTTTTTCTTCCAGTGCACGTTCTGCAAGGAGTCGCTTTCGGCGATTATTCCAGTAGGAGATATATGCCTCCTGAACGGCAAAAAGATGTTCTTCCTGAGCCTGACTCTGTGCATAATTGAGCAGAAGCGTATCAAGTAAATACCGGGTATTTTCCAAATGATTTGCCGCATTCATCTGTCGTACGGGGATGGTATACCGAACAAACCCGGAGTGAAAGGGGTAGGAAAGATCCCGCTCCAGATCGTGGGTGTATCCGCCTTCCAGCCCCGTGGAAATCCATGAGTGGCTTATCCCCTGCTCTGGTTCTGCGGGGCTTTGTATGGAGTTCTTACGGGTATCAAAGTGGTTTTCCGATACAGAGGAAGTATGGAGTGCTTCAATATCCTCCAGTGATTGTACCGTTTGTGCCGAAAGCAGGCTGACAAGCAGAATAATGCAGATGGTGAACATATCAGAATTTTCCTTTCTCAAGTACCCACTGAGGGGCCATGGTTGAATATCGGTGTGCCTCAAAGAGCAACTCCCTGAGAATAAACAGGGTCATCATAATACGAAGAATAAAGGCATACGCGGGATATGCAAAAATCCATGGTATAAGGAGAATGTCTTTTTTCTTTTCCCGGGAAATCATCAGCAGATACTGCATAAAAAAAAGCGCTGTAAAAAGAGTATATACCAGATAGGTAAAAGAAAGTATTCCTGCAACATGGCCTGCGGGAAAATTGACCATAAGCCAGATATGAAAGAGCACCAGCAGAAAGGGAAGGGTTATTTGTATGCCTAAACCGTACACGGTAAACTGCAGAAAGTTTTTCCACCCCACGATTTTGGGTGTAAAAATGCGCCAGTATTTTTTTATATACAGAAATGCCAGGTCACCGTCCCAGCGAAATCTCTGACTGATAAGATCCCGAAAACGAGTCGGTACATCCGTATGAGACGTGGCATGAGGATCAAAGACGATTTTTAGTTTCGGGTTCCTGCCCATAAATTCTTTCAGGCGAATGGTTATATCAAGATCCTCTGCGGTTCCGGTGTCCCAGCCGCCAATTTTTTCTACCACGCTTCTGCGAAAAGCCCCGAAGGCTCCGCTGATATTATTAATCATACCGATTTCACTCAGTCCCGTTCGTCCGCCGCCGATACCAAGACAATATTCAAGGCCCTGCAAATGTGTTACAACATTGCAGGATATATTTCTCACGCGAATATTCCCTGAAACTGCCATGACCAGAGGGTCTGTAAAATGTCGGGCTATTTTGTGTGCCATGTCATTGTCAACGGAGGTTTCCCCGTCGAGGCTGATAATTATGGAACCCGTGGAATAGAGGGTCCCAGCGTTGAGGGATGAAACCTTTCCGCCGCGTATTTTTTTGTCAATAACCCGCACGGTTCTTCCCCGCATCGTATCTGCTTCCCGTGCATATCTGTGTGCTGCTGCACTGGTTTCGGCATTTTTCTCTGAGCCGTCCACCACAGCAAGTATTTCAATGTCCCCACGATATTCCTGATGTATCAGTGAACGGATGGATTTTCCCACGCGTTCGCCTTCGGAGTAACAGGTTAGAATCACAGAAATACGCGGAGAATACCGTGAGGACGGTGTGTATTTTTCGGCAGTGTGAATAAGATAATACTTTATAATACCCAAAGAGATCAGCAGCTGGTAGGGCACTTCCAAAAGCAGAAAAAATGGAAAAAGCCTCATAATCAGAGGGATCGCATCCAATCGCTGAGCAATTTCTCCTGCTATATTCATATAAAACAGGGAAAGATCAAGAAAAAAGTTATCCATGGGTTTCATCCTCGATTTTTCCCAGGAGCTCTCCCATTATTTCCTCCGAGGTGTATCCTTTCTTCCAGTCTGTTTTTACAGAAAAGGAGCTCCATAAAAGAGTTGGTTCGCTATTGTTTTTTGATGCTGCTTTTTTGTTTGTGTCTTCCAGACGCGACGTGATGATCTTTAGATTTTTCGAAGGAGTAAGCGGTAAATACATGCCGATTGTGTCTTCACTGATCCGGGTTACCAGATCTGTGGTGCGCATATTGTTGCGCAGTTGCTGCATTATTTCTTCAATAAAAAGGGTTACACTGGTTTCTCCCTCGGAGAGAGTTTTCTTTCGAATATTGTGAAGTTTCACCACCAGAAGGGAAAAATCCAGGACCTTTTCCCGTTCCCACAGCTTTAAGCTCCAGGAAAGATTGGAGCAGAAGTATTTCTTTGAACAGAAGTCAAAGCTGTCAAGAATGGAAAACATTTCTTTCAACTGACCGGTACGTACGGCAAGACGCCCGTCCTGACTCAGGGTGTAGGTGTAAATCTCACGAACTTCAAGACTTCCCGGATCATCCTTATAATCGCAGTCATAGCATTGAGCTTCAATATAGGGATCAGTAAATATGGCATTGCAATCACGGCATTGATAATCATCCAGGGTTCGGTCATAATCAACACCGATATGGCGAAGCATGGTTCTGCAGTTGGGGCATTGCAGTATACCCGATTTGTGAAATGCCTTTTCCTGGTCTACGTTTCCGCAGGTAAAACAGTGGTAGAAATTTTTCTTTTCTATGGCGATACTGCCGCAATTGGTACAGGTATCAATATAGTTCATTCTCACGCTGTGGCATTTGGGACAGAGGCGTATCCGGTCACGTATGGAATCTTTTTGTATGAGTTTTCTGTTTTCCAGGGAGTATCGCCATTGATTTACCATGGCTGTATCTTCAGAAAAAAGAGTGAGCAGCGGATAGGCATACAGCTGCATGGTGCCGGGCTTGAATATTGGTTTCAGTACAAAATTGTTTCGAACGTACATATATGTTAGTATTTTCTGATCCTGATCAGCTTTTTCCAGCCCCGGTATGAGGCGTGCCATGGACTGTATATGTTCGGATACTGTTCTGCAGGTATTCCAGTCAGTAAATTCGCCCTCTGTGAGAGCCTTCTCAAGTGGAGTAATAGCACCAATTATCCATATGGGGAGATAGTAATACTTCTCATGGGCCAGTAAATATCCTAAAAGAGGATGTGTTTTTTTTGCATCCCGGGATATAATAATAAAACCATCGGGATCATCGGGTATTGATTCTATTTCTCCTGATGAGGTTATGACCGGTACAGTGTCGGGGATATCTTTGAAATAATAGGGTTGTAATTTTTCCCCCGTAATATTGATGAGGACCATTTGCCTATCCTGTTTTTAGATTCATACTCAGAAGAGTATTCTCACATATATGCCGGGATTATGCAAGAATTTTATCTGTTCACAGAAGAGTTCCGTTTCCTGTTTTGAGTTGTTTTTTTCGTAAGGGTGAAATGTGTACATCTTTTCGTACGCAGTTTATTATAATTTGTGATATTCGGCCGTAAAAAAGGACGGCAGATAGGAATCTGCCGTCACATGGAGCATGGAACTGCTCCAATTTTGTGGAAAAAATTATGAGAGGGGTAGTATTTCTCCGGCAAACCAGGTACTGGCAGAAACCCACTCGTTTCCACTTCCGCCCCACCCCTGATTTACATAGAAGTATCTGTCATATACAGTTGTGTTCCAGCAAAATATAAAGCATTTTCTTACTGTTCTTTTCCGCCAGGCGTATCCATAGGCAAGGGGATAATGCTTCAGCCATCCTGTTCCGATAATGGCGGGAGTTTTTCTGTCCCGAATGGCGTTTCGGGCGCGTTTTCTGCAGGAGCTTCTGCTGAACCCCAAAGAACTGTACCGGGTTCTGAGCCGCGCACCGGTTCTGCCGTTAAGATATTTTATTGAGGATATCATATTCCACGGAAATGTGGCTCCGCTTCCGGTAATACAAAAAGTGTCGATATGGTTACGAATTTCCTTAATCATATTCCGCACTCCATCATCCATATAAAGCGGTGCCACCGAAACATCCCCCCGGCCGCCGTCTTTTCGATAAATATTCATACAGCTGTGCCAATATGCATTCCCGTTATGCGCCTGTCGTGAGACCCAGCCAAAAAGCATTCCCCAAGCCACAGCGCCGCATCCGACCCTGCAGCCACGATAGTTAAATTGACTGTACCGCGGCTGTGAAGCGTGAGCCCCCGCCGCCCAATAAAAAGTCCAGCTGCTCATACTATTCCTCCTCAGGATCAGTTTTTTTATTTGATGGCATCGTGTTTTCCAAAATGAAAAACTTACAGGTTTCTGAATGGTTACGGCCATACAGAATAGTGAGGTCAAAACCGGATTCCCGTCTAAAGGGGGTTTTTCTGCAGGTTAATTCAGCTGCGGCATATCCTCCCGGCCTTTTTACCACACGCAACGTTACAAACTCTGCGGCTTCTCCCGATACTCTGACAGAGAATTTCTTCTCAAGAAGTGGGACACAGTGCGTTTCTCCCGCAAAAATACCTTCTCCAAAGGTTTCAATATTCTTTTCAATTTCCCATGGTTTTTGAATATCTTCCTGTAAGGACTGTAATGGTCGATGGAAGATTTTTGCATAGTCTTTCTTTAACGCTGACCATGTACTGACAGTATCGAATTTGATTTCATGCTGGGAGGTATCCTTTGTCTGCGGCTGTCCGCTTTCTGTGTCTGCGTAATCGTCACTGAGAACCTCCTCAGCATTACCTTTTTTTGCCAGATCACCGGGGATGTACACTGGTCTTTCCCCGATTTCGCATACTTCGGTTTCCTCTTCATCTTCAGCAAGATAGGACAGGGCGTCTATTTTGTAGATACGGTGAATCTTTTTTTGTTTCTCCTCAGCCCGTATTTGCAATTCATGGCTGATCGGAAGCTTTTCCAGACTCCAGTGAGGTATGGGGAAATCATGCTCAGCGGCTGAAACCATAATAAAACCCTGCACTGAGCGGTCAGTTTGCAATTGAAAATCTTTTTTGAGGTCTGCCAGGGGAAAATCCGGAGTTCGAAACAGCTGCTGGTATCCATCAATCCCGCTGATATTTGATTTTGCAATGTGTGCAAAAAGATCCGATCGTTTGTCATTCAGGTCCCGTGTTTCCTTTTTTATTTCAAACTCGTAGTAGGCCGGTCCTTTAATATCCGGCCGGTGGAAAATACGTACGTTTTCTCCGAGGTATAAGTCGCTACAGTTATACCCCATTTCAGTACCTCTGATGGATTCCAAATGCTGGGCGGCCCGGCGTCTGGGTGATACAGGTACGTCAGATAGTTGTAATGTGTCCATAGGCAACTCCTCTTTTTTGAGTTTTGGTGAAACAGAAAAATTGAGTATTAAGAAATCCTGTTGCAGAATCCCGGTGCGTATATTTATGATATAAATAGCGGAGAGTCTACCGTGCATATGTAAAAATCCACATTTTTGTCTCATATTTTTTACATGCCTCACGGCCACTGTTTTCGGTGCATATATCTGCAGAACAGGAGTATTGTTCTTGCAGTGCTGAAGAAATCAGAGAATTACCTGATTTTCCCGGTTTTTACATTCACAGAAATGCGACATTTTCCGGTGGGATATTCTCCAAAATATGCGAAAGAATCTTAGTGATATGCCTGTCGAAACTTCATTCTTCAAACGCCTCATACCCTGCATCTTTCAGGCTGTCTCTAAGGGTGTTGGGCGAGAACGTACCGGTAATACTACAGGTGTGGGAGGATATGTCCGTGATTACCGTTTTGACGCCGCGATGTTGGCGGATAATTGTTTCCACTTTCTGAGCGCAGGAGTTGCAGGTCAAGGCGGGGATATAGAGACGTTTTACCGGTTGTTTATGTGCGCTGAAAACGCGGTTAAGATGCAGAGCTGTTTGTTTGTAAATCTTTCTGATATACAGGCGGTACAGAGAAGAAAGAAGCAGGAGTGCAAAAATAAGTGCAATTACTGTTTCAATATTCCAGGAAAAGGTATCACCATCGGTTTGAATATTCTCAAATTTCTCCAAAGGTACAAGGGAGGAGCCGCCAAATTTGTTGATAAGAAACCCGAAAAGCAGGGAGAGGGTTACCATTGTCCCCAGATAGAGTGCGGTGAGCTTTTTGCCCAGGGTTGAAGTAAGTACGGTGAGGGTGGCTGCGTTTGTTGCGGGACCGGCAATAAGAAACACAAAGGCCGCCCCCGGTGAAAGCCCTTTTGCCATGAGAGTTAATACCACGGGAATTGACCCCGTGGAGCAGATATAGAGAGGGATGCCTCCCACAAGAAGTAAAAGAAGTTCCAGATTTGTATTTCCCAGGGCGCTTTCAAAAAAGTTTGCGGGGACGATGCGGCTGATAACAGCTGAGATGATAATCCCCACAATAAGATACAGGCTGAAATCATCGAGAAGTTCTCCATAGGCATAGGAAAAAAGCTCTTTGACTCTGTCCATACCGGATTCTTGAGAGATTTTTTCTGTCTCCGGGGGTGAATTCGGTGCGTGTTCTTTTTCCGTCGGAGACGTATGGTCAAAGATATTGGTCAATATCCCGCCGGTAATTCCCATTACAAAGGCAGATGCGGGACGAATAACGGCAAAAAACGGTCCCATCATGCCGTAGGTGGCAAAGATTGAGTCGATTCCGGTCTGCGGTGTTGATATAAGAAAGGACAGTATGGCCCCGGAAGATGCCCCCTGCTTTTTGAGGGACTGGGCGATGGGGACAACGCTGCAGGAGCACAGGGGAAGGGGAACCCCGAAAAGTGATGCCGTGATAACGGAGCGCGTATTTTGTGTGCCCAGATGGCGGAAGATTAATTCTTTTTTGAAAAAAACATGTAAAAGCCCGCCAAAAAATAATCCAAAAAAAATATAAGGGGCCATAGCTGAAAAGAGGTTCCAGGATATAAGAAGCATCAGCCTTTCCTTTCATCAGTAAGCTGTGTGTACAGGGCAAAAAGGTCTTCATCAAGATATATGCGGGCATGAGGGGCCGCCTGCAGAAGCCGGATAAAAGGGCGGGACCTGTCTTCTTCAACAAGCCATTTCACAGCCTGACGTTTTTTCGGGCCTGAAATAACAAAGATCAGATCTTTGGCTGACATAAGTACGGAGTATCCCAGGGTAACCCGTTTTTGTATACCCTGAGGGCTGCGGGTTGCCAAAAAGGGCGTTTCATAATCCTCCATGGCAGGAGTACCAGGGAAGATACTGGCACAATGCCCGTCATCTCCCACTCCCATAAAAACAGTATCGAAAATAAAGGGAGCATCCGTAAACAGGGTGTTGCATATACGTGCATAATCTGCAACGCTTTGCGGGTGATTCTCTTTTATATCATGTCTGTTAAGGGGAAAGAAGAATGATCGGCAGGCTGTGCCCCAGTTTGATTGGGACGATTCAAAGGAAACAACCCGTTCGTCAACGGGAAGGTAATGGTTTTCCGCTATGGCGGGCCTGAGCTGTCGCCACTGCTCAAAGAGTTCACCATAGGTTGAACCACCCGAAAGAGCCACGAATTTCTTTTCCAGAGCAGGGCGCAGGGTTCCAGCCAGGTCCTGAGTTGTTTTGAATGGTATGATATTTGCTTCTATATTTCTTTTGTAATTCATAATGTTTACCTTTACTTATTATATGTAGATTATATAATATACACGGTGAACACGAAAGGAGTAAATGATGGAAAAAAATGAATCATATGATATTGCGGTAATCGGGCTTGCCGTAATGGGGCAGAACCTTATACTGAATATGGCGGATCACGGATATCGAGTGGTTGCCTACAACAGAAGTATTGAAAAGGTTGATGCCTTTATGGAGGGGCCTGCACACGATTTTGACACTATTATGGGTGCCCGTTCCCTTGATGAGGTTTTTGCAAACCTAAAGAAGCCTGCAAAGGTTATGCTCATGGTTCGGGCCGGTACTGCTGTTGATGCCTTTATAGAAAAGCTGCGCCCCTATCTTTCTCCGGGAGATATAGTTATTGACGGGGGAAATTCCAATTATCAGGATACGGTACGGCGACAAAATGAACTGGAACAAGCGGATATTATCTACGTGGGAACCGGTATTTCAGGTGGAGAAGAAGGGGCCCGGCGCGGTCCGTCCATTATGCCCGGCGGAGATAAACGGGCGTGGAAAGATATCAAAGCCATTTTTCAGAATATTTCCGCAAAAACAGCGGACGGCACCCCCTGCTGCGACTGGATTGGTGATGCCGGGTCAGGTCATTTTGTAAAAATGGTTCATAACGGTATTGAATATGGAGATATGCAGCTTATTTCAGAAGCCTATCTGCTGATGAAAAACGGTCTCGGCATGAATAATGAGGAAATGGCCCGGGTCTTCGGCGATTGGAATGGGGGAGAGCTGGAAAGCTATCTTATAGAAATCACTGAAGATATATTGCGGTATCGGGAGAAGGAAGGGTATCTTGTTGATGCGATTCTTGATGCAGCGGGCCAGAAGGGTACAGGAAAATGGACGCTGATAAACGGCGCAGATATGGGTATTCCCCTGACGCTTATCGGGGAAGCCGTATTTGCCCGGTCTCTGTCTGCCCGGGTTGAGGAACGGAATCTCGCGGAGGATATATACGGCCCTGCTTCTTCGACAGATATGAAAGGGAGAATCGGGGTTGAGGATATTCGCCGGGCGCTCTTCAGTGCAAAGATTATATCCTATGCTCAGGGATTTATGCTGATGCAGGAGGCAAACCGCGAAAAGGGATGGAATATTGACCTGGGAAAAGTTGCACTGATCTGGCGGGGAGGCTGTATTATCCGCAGTGTGTTTCTTGATGATATTTACCGTGCCTTTTCAAAGGATCCTGCTCCGGCAAGCCTGATTCATGACGATTTCTTTAGTACAACCCTGTCAGATTACCATTCTTCATGGCGAAAGGTGGTGGCTGCGGGTATTGAGAATGAACTGCCCCTGCCCGCCTTATCCTCCGCATTAAGCTTCTTTGACGGATATCGTAGAAAGCGTGGTGGAGCGAATATTATTCAGGCTCAGCGCGATTATTTCGGTGCCCATACCTACGAACGGCGTGATGCGCCGCGCGGTACTTTTTTTCATACGGACTGGACGGGACGGGGAGGAGATACTCCTTCTTCTTCCTATTCGGTATAAGGAGGCACTATGCTACGTGAGGGAAAACGTGAAAACCGGCCTACGGCAATTATTATACTGGGTGCTTCGGGAAATCTTGCCCGAAAGAAGCTTATTCCCGCCCTGAGTGTTCTTTTTGAGACAAAGCGCCTGCCCCGGGATTTTGTGATTATCGGAACGGGAAGAAGCGATATGACCCATGATGCCTTTCGTCAGCGCAGTGAATGCTGTGACGAGTTTAAGAAGCATATGTATTATTATCAGGGGATTACGGGGCTACATCGGTATATGATGGACAAGGGAGAGTTTTCCAATGTGGTGGTATTCTTCTCCCTCCCTCCCCATGCATATACAAAAAACATAGAAGCCCTGTATAATGACGGCTTTCGTGACGGGGTAAAGCTGGTTATAGAAAAACCCTTCGGGTATGATCTGGATTCGGCGCGGCATCTCAACGGATTTATTCATTCCTATTATGATGAAGATCAGATTTACCGTATTGATCACTATCTGGCAAAGGAAGCTGTTCAGAATATCCTGGTGTTTCGCTTTGCCAATATACTCTTTGAGCCCCTGTGGAACAATACCTACATAGAATCTATTCAGATCAACTCCTTTGAAGATATCGGTGTGGAGGACCGGGTGGGATATTTTGACTCCGCCGGAATTGTCCGTGATCTTGTTCAGAATCATCTTGTGCAGCTTCTGGCGCTTCTCACCATGGATCCGCCCTTAACATTTTCCGCCGAGGACATTCGTCTGCAGAAACAGAATATTCTGCGCAGCATGCGGGTCAGACAATTTGCCAAGTTTCAGGCTGAAGAGTATACGCGGGAGCCGGGCATACCCCGGGATTCCCGGACAGAGACCTATGCGGAGCTGGAACTTGCCTTACATACATTTCGCTGGAGCGGAGTGCCGGTGTATGTGCGTGCGGGCAAATATATGGATCGCAAAGGCACGGAAATCGGGGTGCGTTTCAGAAAACTCCCGCCACTGCTCTTTAACAGGGATACTAATCTTTCCAATAATCAGATTATTTTTAAGATTCAGCCTGCGGAAGGTATCATTATGGATTTGGTAAATAAGGCACCGGGAGATGAGCATATTGTGAGTGATACCACCATGAGGTTTTGTTATGGGGAGCATTTTGCACAAAAGATCCCTGAGGCCTATATAAAACTGCTTTCTGATACCATTCACGGTGATAAAACTCTCTTTCTCAGTGCTGAAGAGGCCGAAATATCCTGGGAGACCTTTGGGTCGGTTATTTCGGATGCAGCCCTTGCCGGAACCTATCCTGCCGGTACGGTCCCTGATTCAGCTCTGAATGTGGACTGGATAGACTTTAAAAAATATGAACACTATTGCTGATAAGGAGCACTTATGAAAAAACTGCTTGTACTCGTACTTTTTATTATTACGGCAAACTGTGCTGAAAATACTTCGGAGGATACAACATCCGCCGTAACAGATACAGCCCAGGGCCGTGAAGTTGAAGATTCGCCGGATGGGGCTGTGACGGAAGTGGTCAATGCCGATGAAATGGAAGGCATTATAGCGCAATCGGATGATAATCTTGTGATTGTGAATTTTTATGCCGACTGGTGCGGCCCCTGCAAACAATTAAAGCCGATTTATACGGAACTTGCCGGTGAAGATGAGACCGGTACGGCATTCTACCGTGTGGACGTTGATTCCCACGGAGGCATAGCCCGTTCCTTTGGGGTGCGCGGTGTACCCTTTACCGCATTTGTAAAAAATCGCGAAGTGGTTCATGCCCTTCCCGGTTTTAATACAAAAGATGCGTTTGAGGGTGTTATCGGTCGTTTTGCCGAAAAAAAAAAGACACCGTGAGCGGCGTCCTCTCTGAAGGGATTCGTCGTATAGCGATGAATCCCGGTGAGAACATTTCCATTTACGGCGGGGACAGTGTTCACATTACCCTTTCTCCGCAGGGGGAACGGTATTCGGTGGAATTGCCTGCTCTGGGAAAATCAATTACCCGTGAGAATGACTCCGTTTTTTTGGGGTTTAAGGCACCGGATCCCGGGGTGTATGATCTGGTATATGTTTCCGAAAACCAGGAGGATACAGCAATGTTGACCGTAAGACCCTTTCGCTCTGAAGGCGAGGCGCAATATGAAGAAATTGATTCCGAAAGATTGAGTTTTCTGTATGAAAACCGCGATGATGCACTGATACTTGATGTTCGTACAGAGGAGGAATTCACCCGCGGTCATATATCAGAAGCTGTGCATATACCGCTGCATGAACTGGAACACCGATATACAGAGATTTCCCGGTATTCTGACAGACCGGTGCTTTTGTACTGTCGTTCCGGAAACCGATCAACCGTTGCTGCAAATATTCTTATGGAAAAGGGGTTTATGGAGCTGTACAACCTCCAAAACGGAATAATTGAGTGGCAAAGAAGCGGGCACGAGGTGGTACGCTGAATGTTTTTTTCTCAACAGCTGGTACCTGCGCAGTTTGTATACCGTCCAAACCGGTTTGTGGTGCATATCACGGTTCAGGAAAAAGCCGATACCGCATCCCTTCCAAATCCGGGGAAGCTGGGGGAGCTGCTGCATCCCGGGGCTGTGCTATGGGTGTATTCCACAAAGGACACCTCAAACAGGCATCCCTGGCGTGTTGCCGCTGTTGAAACGGCCGATAACCGCGTGATTATGCTGGATACGCAGGTTACAAACCGGGTGGCAGAGGTCTTTCTGCAAAGAAAAATGATCCCCGCACTTGCGGAATACACTATTGAAAAACGGGAATATACCTGTGGCAAAAGCCGGTTTGATTTTCTTTTGGTGCGGGGGCAGGAAAAGCTGCTCCTTGAAGTTAAATCTTGTACGCTTTTTCATAAAACAACCGCAATGTTTCCCGATGCCGTTACCAGTCGCGGGGCACGGCATGTTGCCGAGCTTGCCCGGCTTTCCCGTCAGGGATACAGGGCGGCGGTGTTATTTATGGTTCACGGCGGTCATTTAAATAGATTTTCTCCGGAGTTTCATACGGATCCTGTTTTTGCCAGGACCCTCTACGATGCGCGAAAAGATATTTCTATTTATGCACAATCCCTTTCCTGGAGCAAAAATTTACAGCACGTATCCTCCGCAGTTCCTCTCTGCGTCGATTGGAGTGCCTATGAAGCTCATGGGGCGGATTCCGGTGTGTACCTTGTACTTTTGAAAAATGAGGAAGATCAGACTGTTTGTGTCGGCAGCCGGGGAGATATCTTTTTTAAACGGGGCTACTATTTTTACGTTGGTTCAGCAAAAAAAAATCTTACCGCCCGTATTCAGCGGCACACCCGCAGACGGAAAAACATGCACTGGCATGTGGATTATCTGCGGGATAAAACGTCCGTAATCCAGGTCTTTCCCATTCGCCTGCAGGGTGAGTATGAATGCGGTCTGGCGCAGGATATACGCGTTGTCAGTCAATTCGCTGTTGCGGGGTTTGGCTCTTCCGACTGCAACTGTGAAAGCCATTTGTTTTATTTTCCCCATAATCCGCAGAATGCACCTGCTTTTCAGCGGATTCTCTTAAAATACCGTATGGAATATGTCTGGCGGTAAATATTCCTGTCTGCCTGTCTGAAGACTTGCAGCGGTAATCCTGCATTCAAATACTAATGTAATCCCCCATGTTCTGAACTGCGTAGGACTGGTACCTGGTACGAAAGTGCACGCAGGTAAGAACATCTTTACAGTCTGCAATACGGAGTGTCCTCTCATTACGTCCCATGCAGAACCACCCGACAGGCTCTTGATTCAGCTGCGGGGAAAACCGATATGGGGACAACAGGCAGTAGGAACATGCAGCAGGAGATGAATATGAGCGCTGTGTGCAGATACTGCAATGTCCGGTTAAAGGAATACCGGTACATAGAATATCCAAAAGGGAAAATTCTGGGCAGAATTGCCCCCTGCACAAACAGGCTATTTATTTTTTCTTTTTCACAGGGTTTGCAATACCGCGCTTTTTGTGTGTAATTTGTCAAAGTTCCCCTTTCCTGTTGATTAATTTGTTGCTTAGGTTTTTTTTTGTTGAAATATGCTCTTTTTGGTATAGATTAGAAGTACTACGTAAAACGCAAGGAGGATTGTATCATGCCTAGGAGTTTTTTCTGTCTGCTTTTGGTTTTTCTTACCGCAGTATCAGCAGATACCGGTAATTACAGTATTGACCCCCCCGGTGATTATGCCGTGGAGGATGCTCCGCTTTTTATATCCTTTGGCTGGGATGATAATGCCTATTCAGATGGAATGGACTGGATACTTGATTTTACTGAAAGACTTAAAAATCAGGACGGATCAGCCGTTCGCGGGACATTTTTCTTAACCACCAGCTTTGGAACCGCGGATAATCTGTTAAAAAATCAAACCGTTGAAGGCGTACGGGGGGCATGGAAGCGCGCCTATGAAACGGGAAATGAGCTTGCAAATCATACGGTAAACCATGAACATAATGCGCGCAACAAAGATAAGACCTATTGGATGAATGCCATCGGTGCCGCAACGGAATTTCTGGTTGACAGTCTGTCCATCCCGGCCGATTCAGTATTTGGTTTTCGGACCCCGTTTCTTGAATACGGAGACGGTACCATGCAGGCTTTGGAAGAACTTAATTTTCGGTACGACTGCAGTGTTGAGTGCGGCTTTGAATGGTATACCATTCGTAAGGGCTATACCGATGAAGACGGGAACTGGATCCCCGGTCTGCACTATTCCACAAGCCTTGCATCGGGAGGCAAACGTCACTGGTGGCCCTATACCATGGATGATGGTGTTCCGGAAGGGACGAGCTTTTATTCATCCCATATGGTTCCCGGAATGTGGCAGATACCGGTAAATGTGTATCAGAATCCTCCTGCCGATTTTACTGATTTTGAAAATATTTCCGATGATATGCAGGTGGAAACCATTACGGGGTTTGATTTTAATGTCTGGAATGTAATGGAAACAAAGGATGAGGCCCTGACCCTGTTTAAATTCATTTTCCATCAGCGTCTTCAGGGAAATCGCGCTCCTTTGACACTGAATCTTCACAGCGATTATTATTCAGAACACAACAGTACGGTGAATGATCCCAATTCCCAGGATTATTTTACGGTAACCCTGGATGAACGCCGTGAGGTACTGGAGGAACTCATTGAATATATGATACAGTTTCAGGATGTTCGTCTTGTGCCCTATGCCACGCTTATCGACTGGCTTGAGGAACCGGTTCACAGCGATGAATATGTTGCCCCGGACCGCTTTGGTCTTGCAGATAACGGTGGCGGCACCTCCCTGACAGGTGAGCAGTCCCAGGGTGTTGGCAGCAACCGCATAGCTCTTGAGGGACGTCAGTTGACCCTGGATATTGCTGCGGAAGGAGCCTATTCTGTGGATATTCTCAATATGCGGGGGCAGCGGGTTGCCTCGGTTTTTGACGGAGATCTTTCCGCGGGAAGCCATACCGTAAACATTCATACCATGGATCTTAGTAAGGGGTATTATATCATACGTCTGCAGGGAAAAGATGTGGTTAAAACCATGGAGTTCATCCGGTAATTTTTTTAACATTCCCATTCAATACACAACAGGGGCTGTAACAGGCCCCTGTTTTTTTATAAAAACATTTCATTTTTAATATTCATAACATATATTGTTTCTATATGTAGAAACATCTGATCGTAACGGACGGAATAGGTATGGAAATAAAAACACGGACCAAAAACTTTCTCGGAGATTGTCTCAATACAATAAACCTCTATTATATCCTTCGTCGAAGGTATTCACGGGTATTTCTCCTGGAAAGTTCTGATTATCATGCCCGGGAAAATTCTACAACACTTATCTGTTTTGACTGTCTGGCCGATATATCCGTTACAGACGGCACAGCGGTAACGAGCTTTGGCTCTGAGACATCCATGGAGCCCGTTGTTGATATTGCAGATTCAATACATGGATTTATGCAGCGTTTTCGATTTTCCTCTGCTCCCGAAGACGGCAGCGGGATCTTCGGATATTGCGGTTTTGATGCGGTGGAATATTTTGATACACATACACTTACTTCACCGAAAAAAGATGATATTCCTGCAGTCCATTACAGTTTTTTCCGGTATATATTGCGGATAAACTCCTTTGACAACAACTGCACCCTTATAGAGAATTGCCCGGCCGAAGAACGGTCCGGCATGGAGGAGGTATATTCTCTGCTGTTTTCCAGTGTTGTTGAATCCCCGGAATTTAAACTGACCGGAGAAGAACAAAGCTCCATGAGTGATAAGGAGTATATGAATATGGTTCGGCAGGGAAAAAAACACTGTCAGCGCGGAGATGTGTTTCAGATTGTTTTGTCACGCCGATTTGAGCAGTCTTTTACTGGGGACGATTTTCAGGTCTATCGTGCCCTTCGGGCAATAAATCCCTCGCCCTATCTCTTCTGCTTTAACCTTGGTGATTTCCGCATTATGGGATCTTCTCCCGAGGCAGAGGTGATTATAAAAAACAGGGAGGCGGAGCTGCATCCCATTGCCGGTACCTATGGCCGAAGCGGTGATGATGAATATGATAAAAAACGCGCCTTTGAGCTTTCTCAGGACCCAAAAGAGAGTGCCGAGCATGTTATGCTTGTGGATCTGGCCCGCAATGATATGAGCAGAAATTGCCGAAACGTCACGGTGAAGCGGTTTAAGGAAGTGCAGTATTTCAGCCACGTGATTCATCTTGTTTCGCGGGTGACCGGTGAGCTTGATTCCCCTGATGAGGCTGTGAAGGTTTTGGGAGATACCTTTCCCGCCGGAACACTTTCGGGCGCTCCCAAATACCGTGCCGTGGAGCTTATTGACTATTACGAACCTCATCGTCGGGGCTATTACGGCGGAGCCTTGGGATATATTGGATTTAACGGAGATCTGAACCATGCCATAACTATTCGCTCTTTTCTGAGTAAGGACAATATACTGCACTATCAGGCAGGGGCGGGAGTGGTTATATCCTCTGTGGAGGAGCGTGAAAAGGACGAGGTAAATCATAAACTTGCGGCTTTGAAAAAAGCCCTGAAGAAAGCGGAGGATTTGTAATATGGTATTGCTTCTGGATAATTATGATTCTTTTACGTATAATCTTGCCCACAGCATTACGGAGATTATTGGTCCGGATTTTGATATTCTCAGGAATGATGCGCTTACCGTGGAAGATGCGGCAAAATATGACACCCTGATCTTTTCTCCGGGTCCGGGTATTCCCGATGAAGCGGGAATTTTAAAGCCCCTTATTAACCGCTATTACAAAGAAAAAAATATGCTCGGAGTGTGTCTGGGATGTCAGGCTGTGAGTGAAGTGCTCAATGGCAGAATAATAAATCTTGATACGGTGTATCACGGGGTTGCAACGGATATTTCGGTGTGTGAGGATGATTATCTGTTTCAGGGAATATCCACGCCCTTTTCCGCGGGACGGTATCACTCCTGGGTCATTGACCGGGAGAGCCTCCCGTCCTGTCTCCATGTGACCTGTGAAGATGAACAGAAGCAGGTGATGGGTATCGCGCATGAACACTATAATGTGCGCGGCGTTCAGTTTCATCCCGAGTCTATTCTCACGCCTAAGGGAGACAAAATGATACGGAATTTTCTTGAATACAGCAAAGAATTGTAGAGGTTTTTATGAAAGAGATACTTGAAAAACTGAGCAGGGGGGAATTTTTAATGAAAGGGGAGGCCCGTCAGCTTCTGATTGATATTACAGAGGAAAAATACAGCCCCGCCCAGATTGCCTCCCTGCTTACGTTTTATATAATGCGTCAAATACGTCCGGAGGAGCTGGACGGATTTCGGGAGGCCCTTATACAAAAGGCTGTTTCCATAGATCTGGGTACCCGTACGGCCATAGATATGTGCGGAACAGGCGGGGATGGGAAAAACACCTTTAATATATCCACGCTTGCTTCTCTGGTTGTGGCCGGTGCGGGCGTGCCGGTGATAAAACATGGTAATTACGGGGTTTCCAGTTTCTGTGGGAGCTCCAATGTACTGGAAGCCTGCGGGTATGAACTTACCAATGATGAAAATGTCCTCAAAAGACAATTGCAGGAGCATAATTTCTGCTATCTCCATGCACCGCTGTTTCATCCTTCAATGAAAAGCGTGGGCCCCATTCGGAAAGAGCTGGGGCTAAAAACATTCTTCAATATGATGGGGCCCCTGGTTAATCCCGTGCAGCCCGAATATCAATTTGCGGGAGTTTTCGGTCCCTGTGTCGCCGATATTTACAGCGATATACTACGCAGTGCCCGCACCAATTTTTCCATTGTTTTCAGCAGTGACGGGTATGACGAGATATCTCTTACGGATGATTTTATCCGCATCGGTGCCGATGCAAAGGAGGAATTATCTCCGGAAAAACTTGGTTTTCAGCGTATAAAACCGGAAAAACTCCACGGTGGTGATACTCCTGAATCTGCCAAAAAGATATTTTTGGATATACTTCAAAATATGGGGACTGCGGCTCAGAAACAGGTGGTTTTGGCCAATGCAGCCGCTGCTCTTGAAGTATGGGACCATGGACTTGATTTTTCTGCTGCCTATGAAAAGGCACAAAATTCTCTTGAATCGGGTCGGGCAGCATCGGTACTCAAAAATATCACCGGGGGATAGTATGAATATTCTGGAGAACATTACACATTACATGTATGCCGAGGTGAAACGGCGCAGTACATTGGTTCCTTCAGCGGTTCTTGAAAAAAGTTATATGTTTTCAAAGCCCTGCCGGTCCATTACTGCAGCACTGTCCTCTGTACGTTCATCCGGAGTTATTGCGGAGTTTAAACGCAAATCACCCAGCAAAGGCAATATAAACATCGGTGCAGATCCTCTGGAAACCGCTTTGGGGTATGAACGAGGCGGCGCTGCGGCCGTATCAGTACTGACCAATAATCGGTTTTTCGGCGGTTCCGCGGAATTCCTTTCACTCATTGCAAACACGGTCTCTATACCTGTGCTGCGCAAGGAATTTGTTGTCGATTCATATCAGATTACAGAAGCCCGCGCCCTGGGTGCCGATTTTATTCTTCTTATCGCTGAGATTCTTACCAGGGATACCATACAGGAATTTACCGATTATGCCCATGATCTCGGTATGGAAGTATTGCTTGAGCTGCACAGTGAAGAGCAGCTGGATAAATGGTATTCAGAAATTGATGTTCTGGGTGTTAATAACCGTGATCTGGCAACCTTTGAGGTGGATATAGAACGCTCTATTGCCCTGGCGGAACGTATGCCGGATTCTGTTTTGAAAATTGCCGAGTCAGGTCTGGACAGTGCACAACGGGTTATGTATCTTAAGAAAAACGGGTTTTCAGGATTTCTTATGGGGGAACATTTTATGAAGAACAGCCGTCCCGACCTTGCCTGTAAACATTTTATAGAAAGCTTATTATGAAAAAACACGTAGTGAAAGTATGCGGTATGGGCTGCCCCGATGCGATATCAGATATCTCCCGGCTGGGGGTGGATTATCTGGGAGCGGTGTTTTATGAGAAATCGCCCCGTTTTGCCCCGAATTTTCAGGGCTCCGCCCGGGCATTTCAGAGTCTTGATTCAGCGATCGGCCGGGTCGGGGTATTTGTTAATGCCTCCCGTGAAACCATTACTCACCGTGCTCGGGAATATTCCCTTTCCGTTTTTCAGTTGCACGGCAATGAATCCCCCGCATTTTGCCGGTCCCTTTCCTCTCTGGGGCAAGTGTGGAAAGCCTTTGGCGTTTATGACGCCTTTGATTTTTCCTGTCTCAATGCCTATGAGGATGTGGTGGATGGCTTTGTCTTTGATACAAAAACACGAACACACGGCGGAAGCGGCCGCAAATTCGATCGTGAGTGCCTGTATTCATACCAGGGTAAAACGCCCTTTCTTATCGCCGGCGGGATTGGTGTGGAAGATGCCCGGTCGTTACGGATGTATTCGCATCCATCCTTTGCCGGAGCAGATCTCAACAGCAGATTTGAAATTGATTACGGAATAAAGGACCGGATTCAGGTGGAATTATTTATTAAGGAATATAAACAATTATGACGAAGAAATATGCCGTTTCCCCCCGGGGATATTACGGCCGCTTTGGCGGTGCATGGATTCCGGAGATGCTCTATAAGAATGTGGAGGAGCTGCGTTCCTGTTATGATAACATTATTTCAGGGGAGGAATTTCAAAACGAGTTTCGGGGGATTCTCAAAGAATATTGCGGACGCCCCACGCCGCTGAGTTATGCCGCCAATCTTTCTGCTCATTACGGCTGCAGAATCTATCTGAAACGTGAAGACCTCAATCATACAGGGGCTCATAAGCTCAATAATACCGTGGGACAGATTCTTCTTGCGGAACGCATGGGGAAAAAACGCATTATTGCGGAAACAGGCGCGGGCCAGCACGGTGTTGCAACGGCAACAGTCTGTGCCATGCGCGGACTGCAGTGTGTTGTGTATATGGGTGAAGTTGATATTTTGCGGCAGGAACCCAATGTAAAGCGCATGCAGATGCTTGGTGCTGAGGTTGTTCCGGCAAAATCGGGAAGCCGCACCCTCAAGGATGCTACCAACGAAGCAATTCGCGACTGGATTAAACATCCCCGGGATACATATTATCTTATCGGTTCTGTAATAGGTCCGCATCCCTATCCCGATATGGTTGCCCGTCTGCAGTCTGTCACCGGAGAGGAAATCCAGCGCCAGATACGTGAAAAGGAAGGGCGTGATCCCCATGCGGTTATTGCCTGTGTGGGTGGTGGGAGTAATGCTGCAGGAGCATTTTACCCCTTTCTGGATGATGACTCAATAGAGATAATTGAGGCCGAAGCAGCGGGAGAGGGAGTGGATACGGGAAAGTCGGCAGCTACTTCCATTCTTGGCAGGGAAGGTATTATTCACGGGTGCCGTACCCTGCTGATGCAGACAGAAGACGGACAGATAGTGGAACCCTATTCTCTTTCCGCCGGACTGGACTACCCCGGTATCGGGCCACTGCATGCCCACCTTATCACAGAAAAACGGGCCCGTGTATTTCCTGTTACGGATGATGAAGCACTTTCGGCTGCTTTTTTTCTCACAAAAAAAGAAGGTATTATTCCCGCCCTTGAATCGGCCCATGCCCTGGCGGTATTGGAAAAAAGACCTTTTGACTCTTCACAGATTGTGGTGGTGAATGTTTCAGGACGCGGTGATAAGGATATGTCTGCCTATATTTCAGCCATGGAGAAAAGAAAATGAAATCAGCGAATCGACTGCAAAAACTTTTTGAACGCAAAAAAGAAGGCATACTGAATATCTACGTTACGGCGGGCTATCCGCATATGGAAGATACCGTGGAAATTGTACAGAGTTGTGCCGCGGCGGGTGCCGATATTGTTGAGCTCGGTATGCCCTACTCCGATCCTCTGGCAGATGGAGAGACTATTCAGGAGAGTTCCCGAAGGGCCCTGAACAACGGGTTGCGTCTTGATGATATCTTTAACATGGTGCGCACTATCCGCCGCAGCTGCGAAGTTCCCATTATTCTTATGGGCTATGTTAACCAGTTGATGCAGTATGGAGAACAGCGGTTTATTGATGCGTGTACCAAAAGCGGGGTTGACGGGCTTATTATTCCCGATATGCCCGCGGATATTTATGAAGCGGAATATAAACAGCTCTTTGATACCGCAGGTCTGGGATTTTCCTTTCTTGTGACTCCCGAAACATCTTCCGAACGTATTGCCTATTTGAGCCGTCTGAGTTCGGCTTTTCTCTATGTGGTTTCCAGTTCTGCTGTTACGGGAGGAACGGGGGATATATCTTCCCGGCAGATTGCCTGGTTTAACCGGGTACATGCCGCTGCTCCTGACCAGGTGAAACTTATTGGGTTTGGCATCAGTGACAAAGAAAGCTTTGATACGGCATGCGCCTATGCTCAGGGGGCAATTATCGGCTCCGCATTTATTCGCGTCCTTGGTACAGAAGGGAAAGCCGGAGCAGCCCCCTTTATACAGAAGGTTCTCTTTGGATAACCTCCTTTTCTTATCTTTCTCTCTACACAGTGCATATTCCACTGATTCAGCGGCCATAAACAGAGGGTACCTAATAAATATCTAAACTTTTTCTTTTTTCCTTGCTCTTTTTATTTTATCTGTGTACAATCTTTTAAAACACGCAAGTATCCAATGTACAGGAGGTTGTATGCAGGAAACACAACAGCAAAAGAGCCAGGATATCGGGGAAGGTATTTCGGGAAAATACCTGACCTTTCATCTTGGGGACGAATCGTACGGGTTGGGCATTTTGAAGGTCCAGCAGATTATTCACATGCAGGATATTACCGCCGTGCCCAAAACACCGGATTTTATTGCCGGGGTAATCAACCTGCGCGGAAAGGTGATTCCCGTAATAGAGCTGCGCCGTAAATTTGACATGGACAAAATAGAATACACCGATGATACAGTGATCATTGTTGTGCAGGTTGAACGCGGGGATGAACGTCTTATTATGGGGGTTATTGTTGACGGAGTAGAGGAAGTTCTGGAAGTGGAGGCGGATAATATCGAACGGACGCCCGCCTTCGGCACAGCCGTTGATACCGCCTTTATTCTCGGCGTGGCCAAAATAGAAGAAAAGGTGGTCATGCTTCTTGATATTGATAAAATTTTATCTGCTGAAGAGATTGAAGCAGTAACAACAATTTCTGAGTAAGTTTTTCAGGGGGGAAATTATGTTTAAAGAACGTTCTCTGTCATTCAAAATATCCGCGGGATATATTGTCGTTATACTTATACTGCTCATTGTAGGGGCTACCTCCGTGGTGCAGTTCAGTGCAATTAAAAAAGAGGCTAATCTTCTTACCCAAGAGTATGTACCGGAGGTATCCGTCATAACCGAGATGAACAAAACAGTCAATCGTTTGTCCCGGGGGGTACTCAATTACAGCTATACCATGGATCAGGAGTATTATCAGACCATTCGGGATGATCTTGAACAACTGGACAGCCGGTTTAAGAATGTAAAAGACCTCAGTGAACGATCGGATGTGCTGAAAGCACTCAAAGGTGCCGTGGCAACATTGGAGGCTGATCTTGGCAAGTACAGGACTAATATCTCTAAAATAAATATGGTTGTTGACAGTGTGCAGCAGGCAAGAAACGATATGGATGACTATGCAGGCACATACATGACAACTGCTGGTTCATATCTTGACAGTGTTAACACCGGCCTTGAAAATGCCCTTGCTGCAGGACAGGCTCGGCAGGACCAGCTTATGAAGAATATCTACGTCAATAATCTCATTGATGCGGGAAATGCTATCCGGGTGAATAATTTTAAATCCCAGGCGGATCGTGAGGTGGATGAGCTGGAGAAGGCATTGAGCACCTTTAAGGAGAGTTATATCAATTATACCCGTCTTGAAACTATTGTAGATAACTCTGCTGAGCAGAATCAGATTACTGCCATTCGAAATGCCGCCGACGGCTACGCTGAAGCTGTTGAACGCTATATCCATGAGTTCCGGGAATTGGAATCCATTAAGAAAGAAATGGTTTCCCTTGAAAAAGAGCTGGCGGAACTTACGGGTGAAACTGTCACCGCAGCAGTTGATGGTACCCGTGATATTTCAGTGAACACTGATCAAATGGCGAATACATCCAATATTATAATTATTATAGTGCTCCTTATCGGTATTGGTGTGGCTGTTTTATTTGCCTACGTTATTATCAAATCCATTACCAAACCGATCATTGCAATTATATCCAATCTTCGTTCCGGCTCTGAAGAAGTAGCAGCAGCATCCGAGCAGCTTTCTTCCTCTTCCCAGACCCTTTCTCAGGGAGCCAGCGAACAGGCTTCAAGTATTGAAGAAGTATCCAGCAGTCTTGAGGAGGTCACAGCCCAGAGCAAGCAGAATTCGCAGAATTCCCAGGAGGCAAACGGCCTTTCCAATGAAGTTGAGCAAAAAAGCCGTAAGGGTGCCGGCACCATGGAGGAATTGAGTACTGCCATGGATGAGATTAAAAATTCATCCGATGAGACAGCAAAGATTATCAAAAATATTGATGACATTGCATCCCAGACAAATCTCCTTGCCCTGAATGCTGCTGTGGAGGCTGCCCGTGCCGGAGATGCCGGCAAAGGGTTTGCCGTGGTTGCCGAAGAGGTGCGAAACCTTTCCCAGCGTGCGGCTGAAGCTGCCAAGGATACGGCAAATCTTATTGAAGAATCCCAGCAGTATGCAGAGAAAGGTGTGGGGCTTTCCCAAAACACCCGTGAGTCCATTAATGAAATTCTGGAAACTGCCACAAAAGTTTCCGCTTTGGTGGGTGAGGTCAATTCGGCAAGCGAAGAGCAGACACGGGGTGTGGAGGAAATCAATAATAATGTGTCCCAGCTGGATCAGGTAACACAGGAAAATGCCGCCAATGCAGAAGAATCAGCCTCTTCTTCCGAAGAACTTGCCAGTCAGGGAGAAAATCTCTCTGCTATTGTAAACAATCTGAGCGAACTGATATACGGGGCCGGTGCGCAGAGTACTTCCTCCATGGGTTCTTCATCCCGAAGAATCAGCCATGGAACCCATGGTCCATCCAGGAATCATTCCTCCCATGCGGCGATCGGCCATGGGGGGAGCTCAGGCAACTCTCATCAGGGGGCGGCCAAAAAACAGAAGACCACTGAGGTAAATCCCAATACAGTCCTTCCCATGGACGATGAGGATTTCGAAGACTTCTAGAAAGATCTCTTCAGTGAATATGTAAGGAAGATATGTGTCATGGGGCAGATATCTTCCTTTTTACATAGTATTCCCCGATATTTCTTCTGCGGTATAGTGGATTTTATCTGTGCCTGCAGGTTCTTCGGTGGTCTATGATATAGGGAATCCGATACGGAACTACCGGTCTCATCACTTCTGTACCCGTCAAAATATCTTCCGAGCGCAGTGCCTGTATGAACCGCCTGAGTTTAGCTTTTCCGCTGTGGTTCTGGTTCTTCCTGTATGTGTTTCGGTGACACGAAAAAACGGAGCAGATTTTTTATACAAAAAGA
>JBNJEI010000014.1:0-49006 GCA_051745755.1 Fibrobacterota bacterium | reverse complement strand
ATACATACAGATCGAATAATAGACAATATTTGTTATACAGAGCGTGTATATGGAAGGATACAAAAGAAGTTAAACATAAAATCTTCAAAAGAAGAGATCGAAACATTAATTTTAAACGTATTGAAAAACACAGCACCGGAAAACTATTCACAGACAGGTAAAAATTATTATATAACAAATAGTGATACAAAGATTCGTGTAACAATTAATTCTTTTACTCATAGAGTTATTACGGTAGATACATTGAAAAAAGCGGCTCTGTGATTTTTTCCAAACAGCCTCTACCAGCGAATATGGGCGTTTCCCTTTTGTTGCACGTTTTCCTCAGCCACAGCCCAGAACGCAAAATGTTAAGCCACATGCTACGAAGAGAAGGTCCACAATGATTCGCTGGATCCCCGCCTCTGTAAGCGATTTATTTTTTACGTCCATACTGAAGTATTGAAGTATGGTCCTTCGTGTGCGGTCAGACTGCCGATTATTAAAAAATAATCCGTCTTGAATTTTCTCTGTGTGAAAAGACTTGCACGGATACTAACATAATTCTAACATTTTATTATGCTGTTTCTCATATACCCGTGGTATATTGAATTAATAAAAAATCATTCTACGGAGCAGGCATGAGTAAGAAGTTGATATATGCAGTTGAAGATGATCCGGCAATTCAGGAGCTTCTCAAATATAATATTACCCAGGCAAATTATGATTGTGAAATCTTTGATTCTGCGGAAAAAATGTTTAAACGCATTCCTGTGATGGCTCCTTCGTTTATTATTCTGGATATTATGCTTCCCGGCATGGACGGTATAGAAGCCTGCAGGAATCTTAAGATGAATGAAGAAACCGCATCCATTCCCATTATTATGCTTACGGCAAAAAGTGATGAGGTGGATGTTGTCACCGGTCTTGAGCTCGGAGCAGATGACTATATTATCAAGCCCTTCAGTCCGCGGATTCTTCTGGCCCGTATAAAATCGGTGCTGCGGCGGCGGGTGAACGAAAAACGGCTTCGGTCTGAACCCATGGAAATTCATTCCATACAGATTCATCCCGGCCGTCACGAGGTGATGGTTGCGGGAAAAAATGTCGATTTGACTGCCTCGGAATTTGCCGCATTGTATATGCTTGCCAAACGTCCGGGCTGGGTATTTTCGCGGTATCAGATTGTTGAGGAAATACACGGTCCCAATTATCCTGTTACGGATCGGAGTGTAGATGTGATGATCGCGGGGCTGAGAAAGAAACTTGGAGAAAAGGGGCGGCTCATCGAAACCGTGCGGGGAATCGGATACCGCATGAAGGAAGAGCGCTATGAAGAAGGCTAATCCTTCATTTTTTGCGCAGATTTTCCTGTCCATCATCGGAGTGATACTGGTGCTGGGCATTTTGTTTTCTGTAAACAGCATTATTCACATGCGGCGTATGTATTATGAATCCGTGAGCCGTGAGCTTCTCAGCACGGCCCGGGCATTTTCCGAATTGTATGACCATGGCAGTATTGCCGATGTGGATGCTTCCCTGGAGCGGATGGGGCGGTCCAATGCCATTCGCTATACCCTGGTGCGGCCCGACGGAGTTGTTGTGGGGGACAGCCATAATGATATCAGCCGAATGGATAATCACGGGACAAGGGCCGAAATTCAGGACGCTTTTGCCCGGGGAACAGGACAGGAGGTTCGTTTCAGTCCCACGGAAAAGGTGAAGACCAAGTATGTGGCACTCAGGAATACTGACGGTACTGTTATCCGCACATCGCGCCATCTTGATCAGCTGCGGGAGTCCCTCTGGGCTCATAATACCAATCTCCTTATGCTGTTTGTCATTCTCATTGCGGGGAGTTTTCTTCTCAGCTATATTCTCTCCCGCTGGATTTCCCGTCCCATTGAAATATTAAAAACCCGTGCAGAGCGCCTGGGAGAGGAAGACATCTTTACCCCTTTGGCGGATCGGCGTATCAGCCGTGAGATTATGGATCTGTCACGTATTATGGATGAGGCATCCCAGACCCTGAAAAAACGATTTAATTCTGTTCGCAAGCATAAGGACCGCCTGCGTACAATTCTTTCGGAAATGATAGAAGGGGTCATCGCCGTTAATAAGGATCGTGAGATATTTCTTATCAATTCCCGCGCCTGCCATATGCTTGATATTGACTGTGATGATCCCCGGGGAATGGAATATTACAAAATTATCAGACATATTGAAATACAGCAGATTATCGATACGCTGCTTGCGGGAAACGCCGTACAGGCAGTTGTCCATGAAGAAATTACCCTGGGTAGCGGGGAGAATGAAAAGGTTTTTCGCATAAACGGAAAAGCTCTTCCCCATCGGGATGACGTGTTTCTTGTAATTCACGATATTACCACCATAAAACGCCTGGAAAATATGCGGCGTGATTTTGCGGGAAATGTTTCCCATGAGCTGCGTACTCCGCTTACCTCAATAAAGGGCTTTGTGGAAACGTTAAAATCAGGAGCCCTGAATGATCCTGACCAGGCAGAACGGTTTCTTACGATCATTGATAGGGAGGTAAACCGCCTGGATACACTTATAGAGGATATTCTCACGCTTTCCCAGGTGGAACGGCGGGAAGAGTCCCGTGAAGAGGCAGATACGGAATCGGTTACTCTCACAGATTTTCTTGATGAAATACTCAGCCGTTATGAGGACAAGGCGAAAAAATACTCCGTGGAGCTTCGACGGGACATAGCCATTGATCCCGACGCTACGGTGGAGCTGCGGCCAACACTTTTTTCCATGGCCGTCACCAATCTTCTTGACAATGCCATAAAATACAGCGGAGAACATGCCGTGGTTACCCTTATGGTACGCAGCCGCCATCATGATTATGCCCTTTCCGTAAAAGATACGGGACCGGGGATTGACCCCAGGCATCATGCACGGCTTTTTGAACGCTTTTATCGCGTGGATAAGAGCCGCAGCAGACATATGGGAGGAACCGGTCTGGGGCTTTCCATTGTAAAACATATTGTTTCCCTCCACGGCGGCGAGCTTTTTCTCGACAGTGCGCCGGGCCGGGGAAGCATTTTTACGGTGACAATTAACAAACCTTTATAAGGAGATTCTATGTCAGTGCATCTGCAAAAGGATATTAAAAATGTGGAGAAAAAACTCCTCGATTCTTCCACCCGGGTTGAACAGGCATTGGTGAAATCAATCAATGCCCTGATCAACGGTGACGGCAACGAAGCAGAACGTGTTATTGCCGGAGATGACACTATCGATCAGTGCGAGATTGTTATTGAAGAGGACTGTCTTAAGATTCTGGCCCTGCATCAGCCCGTGGCGATTGATCTGAGGTTTCTTGTTTCCGTTCTTAAGATCAATAATGACCTTGAGCGCATTGGGGATTACTGTGTTTCCATCGCAAAGCGGACAAAGACAATTCTGAATTTTGATGATGAGTTTTCCTATCAGCTACCCTTTGGTGATATGACGGATAAAACAATTCAGCTTATCAAGGACAGTATTAATTCCCTGGTCTTTGAGGATTCCCAAAAAGCCTATAAGGTAATTAATTCCATCGATACCATCAATACCATGAAGGATGAGATGTTTCGACTGTATATCCAGGAAGTGCAGAGCAAACCTGAAAAAGCGGAGATTCTTTCCCATCAGATGATTATTGCTCGGTATCTGGACCGCATCGCAGAGCATGCGGTTAATATCGCAGAGGATATGATCTACATGATAGAAGGGGAGATAATCCGTCATAAGCTCAGCTGAAAAAAAGCTCCTGCGAACCACTCGCAGGGGCTTTTTATTTTGTATCTGCATCATAACACAATTCTAACTTTTACCTGTTTTTATCCCAATATTTCTCTTCTATATTTACTCCGGCAATCAATGATGATTGATGAATTTTAATTTTTTTTGGAGGTAGTATGTTGAAGGTACACAGAAGAAGTGCCCTGGTTTTCGGAATTGTATGTTGCCTGTTTGCAGGTCTTACAGCGCGTGACAGAGTTGAGCTTATCGGTGCCGGTGCATCCTTTCCCGCTCCGCTTATGACTGCCATGGCGGATAATTATCGTGATCTTACAAACCGGCGTGTTACGGTAAACTATCAGTCCATTGGATCCGGCGGCGGTATGCGTCAGTTTGGTGAGCAGACTATTATGTTCGGTATGTCCGAAGCATTTCTTTCCGATGATGTTATGGCGGAAATTGAATCAAAGACCAATGGTAAGGCCTTTAATATTCCCTTTACCCTGGCCGATGTTGTGGCCACCTATAATGTTCCCGGTTTAGAGAAAGGCCTTATTCTTGACGGAGATGTCCTTGTTGAAATCTTTATGGGCAGAATTGACACCTGGAATCATTCTGATATTCAGGCTTTGAATCCGGGCAAAGATCTTCCCGCCTATCCCATTCAGGTGGTGCATCGCTCCGACGGTTCGGGTACGACAAATCTCTGGACAAGTTATCTTGCGCAGGTTTCCGATGAATGGAATGATAAGATCGGGTATGCCACCAGTGTTAACTGGCCCACGGGTATCGGTGCAAACGGTAATGAAGGTGTTGCCGGTGTTGTTATGAATACCCCCGGTGCAATCGGGTATAACAGTTTTTCCTATGCCCTGCTCAATGACATTGATTATGCATATCTTAAAAATCAGAACGGTAATGTTATCGAGCCCGCATTCCCCTCTACCTCCGCCGCGGCAAATATAGAACTCCCCGAAGACGGACGGGTGATCTTTACGGATACACCGGCTCCGCAGGGCTACCCCGCGGCCGGTTTTACCTGGATGCTGGCCTATGAAAATATGGATGAGAATAATGCCATATCCACAGAAGAGCAGGCCCGTGAACTGATAAAGTTTATGATCTGGTCAATTACAGACGGTCAGAAACTTTCTGAGGAACTGGGATATGCACAGCTTCCCGATGCTGCCGTTGAACTGGGAAAAGAAATGATTTCTCAGATGAAATGGGAAGGGAAACGAATCGGAAATGAGATTCTGAATCAGTAACAGTTTTGTCTCATCGTGCAGATTCAAAGAGGGTGCTTCGGCGCCCTTTTTTTATGATCCTAACATATTCCTAACATGTATCTGATTTTAGATAAACATTTGGGCGCTATATTCACATCAGTTTAATTATTGCCTAAAGGAGACAATATGAAAGACCTACGGGTTGAGTGTGCATCAGTTCTTACCATGGGGCTGCTGCTGGCAGTGGTGCTCGGGGGCTGCTCAAAATCCTCCGATTCCGAAGAGGGAACAACGTTGGAGCAAAAAGAACGGGTGGAGCTGGCCGGTGCCGGTGCATCCTTTCCCGCTCCGCTTATGACAGCCATGGCGGATGCCTATAGATCCCGAACTCAGGGGCGGGTCACCGTAAATTATCAATCCATTGGCTCCGGGGGAGGAATGCGCCAGTTTGGCGAACAGACTATTATGTTTGGTATGTCCGAGGCGTATTTATCCGATGATGTTATGCAGAGTATGGAACGAAAAACAGGCGGAAAAGCATTTAATATCCCCATAACCCTTGCAGATGTGGTTGCCACCTATAATCTGCCGGGTATTGATGCGGGGCTGGTATTTGACGGCGATCTTCTTGTTGCTATTTTTATGGGAACGGTTACTACATGGAATGATCCGCGCATTCAGGAGCTTAATCCGGAAAAAGATCTGCCCAATCTCCCCATTCAGGTGGTGCATCGTTCAGACGGATCGGGTACAACCAATGTCTGGACAAGCTACCTTTCAAAGGTGTCGGAAGAGTGGGAAAACACAATCGGATATGCCACCAGTGTAAACTGGCCCACGGGTATCGGGGGTAATGGAAATGAAGGTGTGGCCGGTGTTGTTATGAACACCCCCGGAGCCATTGGGTATAACAGTTTTTCCTATGCCCTGCTTAATGATATGAGCTACGGGGCGATTAAAAATCGATCGGGTAATGTTATTATGCCCGATTATGCCGCCACAAGCAAGGCAGCCGACATAGATCTTCCGGAAGATACCCGGGTGCTTTTTACAGATACACCGGCTCCATACGGATATCCTGTTGCGGGGTTTGCCTGGATGCTGGCCTACGAAAACATGGACGAAAATAATGCCATTGATACAAAAACTGAAGCGGAGGAATTGGTACGGTTTATTGTATGGGCCATTACGGATGGACAGGATCTTTCCGAGGATCTTGGCTATGCACGCCTCCCTGAGGCAGCGGTTGAGCGGGGTATTGCCATGGTTCGTCAGATGAAATGGAACGGTGAATCCCTGGGGGATACAATTGTGCAGGAAATGCTGTAAACATACTTCCGGAGGTGTGCTCCTCCGGTTCTTACTTTATTAGTACGGAGCAAATATGACACAATCTGAAAAAAAACGCAGCTACACCGCCGAGGCGGATAAGAAAGCAACCAATCCTTTGTATCGGAGCCTGGGGGATTCCTTTTTCCTATCCCTTATTGTAGTATTGAGTATTACCATTATTCTGTGCACAATAGTGATGGCTTTTGTTCTCTATGGTGACGGTGCACAGGCATTCAGGGAGTTCGGCTTTTTCGGTTTTCTCTTCGGAAACGTCTGGGATCCGGGATCCAAAATGGAATTCGGGGCGCTTCCCTTTATTGTGGGAACCCTGGTTACCAGTATCGGTTCTCTTGCTATTGCCTTTATACCTGCACTTTCCATCGCAATCTTCACCACAGAATATGCGCCCCGGTGGCTCCATTCCATTATTGATAACTTTGTAAATCTTATTGCCGCAATTCCTTCAGTGGTTATCGGTCTCTGGGGTATTTTTGTTTTTGTTCCCTGGATGCGGGAGACAGTCTATATGCCCCTGTATATGTGGAGCAGTGAATCAGCTCCACATCTTCTTCCCCTGCTGGGTAATCCTATCGGATACGGTATGGCAACAGCGACAATCATACTTGCCCTGATGATCATACCCTACACCACGGTTTTGTCTGCCCACGCCATGATGAAGGTTCCCCGGGAGCAGCGCGAAGCAGCCTATGCTTTGGGTGCAACCAAATGGGAAGTAATACGAATGGCGGTTATTCCCTATGCCCGGGCGGGAATCCTTGCAGGCTCAATGCTTTCTTTTGGTCGGGCCATTGGTGAGACCATGGCTGTTGCCATGCTTATCGGTAATAAAAACACCCTCCCCTTTACCATTTTGGGTTCGGGTTCCACCATGCCGTCAGTTATTGTCAATGAATTTCGTGAGGCCGTGGAAAATATTCACCTGTCCAGTCTTATGGCGGTGGGCTTTCAGCTCTTTTTAATTTCCCTTGCGGTAAATCTGCTCGCCGCATATATCCAGAGAAAGTTTTCCATTACGGGAGGTCAGTCTGCATGAAAAGCTTAAAATATCGATACAGAATTGAAAATGCCACACGCATATTTTTGATGTGTAATACCGTGGTGGTGCTTATTCCGCTTTTTCTTATAATCTACCATGTGTTTACCCATGGTATCGGTGCCATAAATATGGATTTCTTTACCAAAGAGCTGGGTTCACCCACCCGGGCCATGACGGGAGAGCCCACGGGGCTTGTTCATACCATTATCGGGACTTTCGTTCTTGATTTTATGGCCCTTGTGATATCCCTGCCCTTTGGGCTGGGGGCGGGAATGCTGCTTTCTGAGTATCCCGACCACCGCCTGAACCCGGTTTTGAGAATCATGACGGACACTCTTAATGGAATGCCGGCAGTGCTGAAAGGCCTTCTTGCCTGGGCACTTGTGGTAAAACCCATGGGAGGATTCTCCGGGATATCCGGCGGGGTTGCCCTTGCCTTTGTGATGTTGCCCATTCTTGCACGATCCACGGAGAGTGCCCTGATGAATATTCCCTGGTCCATTCGTGAAGCAGGCCTTGCAATTGGTCTGCCCCGGTGGCGGGTTGTACTTTCGGTTATTATGCCGGCGTCCAAAGCAGGGTTGGTAACGGGAGCGCTTATTGCCTTTGCCCGGGCTGCAGGAGAAGCTGCGCCGCTTCTTTTTACCTCCTTTGGTAATAATTATATGCCCAATAATTGGACCGGATGGATTTTTGGTCCCGTGGATTCCCTGCCTCAGCGGCTCTACAGTCTGGCCATCAGTCCCTATAAGGCGTGGCATGAAATGGGATGGGCGGCAGCATTGGTTCTTATTGTCCTTGTTATGCTTTCCTTTGGCGTTGCCAAGGTGATTATCCGGGAAAAATAGCTGAGAAGAATTTTTTGAATATAAGGAAATACATAATGGAAACGAATAATGAAAATCTGACAATCCGCATGGAAACCCGAAATCTCACGGTAAAATACGGACGGGCTACGGGTATTGAGAATATCAGCCTGCCGATCTATGATAAGAAAGTTACCGCCCTGATCGGTCCTTCCGGATGTGGAAAATCCACCTTTCTGCGGGCTCTGAATCGAATGCATGATCTCACCCCTGCAGCATCCGTAACGGGACATGCCCTGCTTGACGGAAAGGATATTTATGCCAGCGGTGTTGACCCCGTGGTAATACGCAGAAAGGTGGGTATGGTTTTTCAAAAGCCCACTCCCTTTCCCACCATGTCCATCTATGATAATACCATTGCGGGATTAAAGCTGGTTGGAATAAAAAAACGCTCATACCTTGATGAGATGGTTGAAAAATCACTTCGCCAGGCAGCGCTGTGGGATGAAGTTAAGGACCGCCTGAAAACTCCCGGCGGCAGTCTTTCCGGAGGACAGCAGCAGCGTCTCTCCATAGCCCGGGCTCTTGCGGTGGAGCCGGAGATTATTCTTATGGATGAGCCCACCAGCTCCCTTGATCCGCAGTCAACCACGCGCATAGAGGAGCTTATTGAGGATCTGAAAAAGGATGTAACCATTGCCATTGTGACCCATAATATGCAGCAGGCTTCACGGGTGTCAGATTATACGGCATTCTTTTATGTGGGGTCCATGGTGGAACACGGAACAACGGATAAGATATTTACAAAGCCGGAAGAAAAACGAACGGAAGATTATATCACGGGACGCTTCGGATAAGGTGGAGATGCTCCATACCAGTGTGCCGGTCATCATGTGTACCACCCTCTTTGCAGGGTGGTTTTTTTCTACCTCATTCACCCTGTTTTTGCGGTGTCCTGGCCCGGTAAATCCGTGGTACACAGGAGACGTTCACTGTGGTTGGGACATCTATGAACAGGTTTTGCAGGAAAAAAACAATCACACAAAACCGGTACGAATAAACACGTGTTCAGAGGCACACACAACGGGATCGTCTCTAAACGCATGATTATCATGCCTCTTTTGCCCGCCCGTCCTGAAAAAACTCCACCGGTGGAACCTTTTCGCGCATTTCCTTACAAAGAATAAAAAAATCGCTCACAAAAGCCTAATGTTACGGGGGTAATTTATCTGCGAGTTGAATGTGTGAACTTCAATGAATGTTTTTTTAATAAAAGGAGTCTTTCAGATGAAAGCAATTGTAAACAGTACTGCTGCAGTGTTGATCCTGGTAATTTTTTCTGCGGTTTCTGCAGAGTCGGACATGTTAAGCTGGTCCGGTAAGGCAGAGTATCGCTTCCGGACAAATATCAACGGAGCAACAGCTTCCGATGGAGAAGAGGCTGATAAAAGCATAGAGTACCAGCATAAAACATACTGGAATCTCGGTCTTGAAGCTGCTCCCAAGGATAACCTTACCTTTAATATCGGGCTGCAGGAAGTAAGTGATGATCCGAATAACTCAGCCTATCCTGTTCGCGGCGTTCTTGTCAATGAAGCTGCTTTTGAAGTAACCGCGGGCATGCTTGATTTCAGTGCCGGTATTCTTCAGCAGGGTAATACTGCTGCACTGAATCTTTTCTGGGGAGACGGCACATACCATAACGTTGTAAGCTCAACCTGGGCCGATGAAACTAATGGTGCTCTCAATGCCACCCGTCTCGCCCTTAATCCTTCAGATAATCTGAGCCTTCGTGTGACCAATGCCCTGTGGTCTGACAAAATCAATACCGATGAGGACTGGGTGAAGAAGACGTCCTTCCTTCATATTGTTGAGGCTCCCCTGAAGGCCGGAGTATTTTCACTCAATCCGCATATGTATCTGCAAAGAAGCCAGAACTGGGAAGATATCCGAACAGAAGCTGAAGCGGGAAATGATATTGACGCCGTACATACCTTCGGTACCGGTATCGATATGAAAGCGAAGGTCACGGATGCCCTTGAATTTCGCGGTGGCTTCGGTATATCCACGTTCACCAATGAAAATGAGGGATATGAAGAATCTCCCTTTGGTATGCTCGTTGATGCTGAAACCCGGGTGAAACCCGGATTCGGTCAGTTTCGGGCTCGTTTTATGCTTTCCCAGGGCTATGACCGGGACGATGAGAGCAATGACGGAGATCCTTTGAAGCAATCCGGTATCAGGATTGATTCCCGCTATGTTATGCCTGTTAAGAATATCAGTATTACCCCACGGGTTCGTTACTGGGCGTACACAAACAATAATGACGATGACGAAACTAAGAAAACACGTCTTCGTCCTGAGCTGATTTTTACAGCAAAATTCTAAGATTTTTTGCTTTTACGACCTTGCGCAGAGCCGCCCCTCGGGGCGGTTTTTTATGTATTTACACGTACATTTACCTGGTATTATAACATCCAGTGTTATTCTGAACAAAACCGCAGTCCCCATGTCTGCCACCATTCTCTTTTGATACTTTCGTCGCTATTATTACGGCCGATTTCTGGGCTTTCACCATGCAGGAACTGAAAAACGGAATAGACTCATTTTTTTCATGTAGTGCCTGTGACGATGACGGACGTGGGCCAAAGAGTGATTGCGCAGATACACTATATCTCAGGAGTCTGTCACTGTTGTGGGGACTGGTGAGGGATATGGATGCTGCCCCAGATGGCGGTTGTCTTTTGGCGGGGTCAGGGGGAGATCCGGCTGTGAGTACTCTTTTTTGGGGCGAGAGGGATATCCACTTATACAGAATCGTACCCATATCATTCACGGGGTGTCACATCACCGGGAACATTACGAAGAGTATTCCCTCTACAGTGGTACATCAGAGCGTCATATGGCAGATACTATTCTTGCAGTATTCTCACAGCTTTACCACAACGTTCTAAAAATCACGTCGTAATTTAGTAACACAAAAAACAAATTTCCAAGGAGGAAATATGAAAGGTATGTCTGTTATTGTTCTTTTAGTACTGCTTTCGGTTGTTGGGGTGCTGACCATCTCCTGCGGAACCGGGAGTGATTCTTCCGAACCTATTGTCTGGGTGTGGTATCCCAATGAATCAACGCCGGAACGGGCTGCTGCGCGGCAGGCCCTCGGTGAGCTTGTATACGAAGCAACGGGACGAAAGGTTGAGCACCAGCTCACTACGGATTATTCCATTGCCATTGAAGCCATTGTAAACGGCAATGCCGGTATGTCCTGGCTTGGCGGCCAGGGGTTTGTCCGTGCGCACCATGATCAGCCCGCTGTTGAACCTCTTGTGGTTCATACCGACGGATCGGGAGATCTTGATCTGGCAAAATATTACTCAATGCTCGGTGTTCGACGGGAAAATGCATCAGAGTATAAAAGAGGCGGGGCGTTTGATCTCGATGCCCTTCGGCAGAAGAAATTCTCCTTTGTTTCAAACAGTTCCACCTCGGGTTTTGTTGTTCCTTCAAGCATACTGAGCGACCATTTTGATGTGGACTCAGAAGAACTCCTTGAAGGCGGTTCCGGCAAAGTCTTTTCCGATGTTCTTTTCGGCGGCAGCCACCAGGGGTCCTTTTTGAATATTATTGAAGGACGTGCTGATGTGGGGGCATTTTGCAATACCTGTGTTGCCCAGTATATAGAGTTTGTCTCCGGGGATTTTATCGATCCCAAAGCCGGTGATGTTATCCGCATTACTGATGATGCCGTTGCGCCCTTTGATAAGTTTTCCGGAGAGGAATCAACGATTATTGCCACGGTTCCTGTTCTGAATGAATGCGTGGTTGTAAACAGCAATGTTCTGTCCCGTGAAGAAATTACGGCCATTGAGGAAGCCTTTGTTTCCGATGCGGCCACAAATAATCCGCGTATTTTCGGTGATCGTAAAGATGCGCAAAACCCCAGTTTCTTTGAAGATGGACAGCGATTTGTCGCTGTGGATGGTGCATGGTATAACCCAATTCGCGAAATGTCCGGTCTTCCCTTACAATAAATTGCATCTGTATCGGGGGTATCCATGATACTCCCGATCCTATGGAGAATACATGGCGTTGCTTAAAATTGAACGGCTGACAAAATACTATGATGAAACCTGTGCGCTCTCGGATGTCAGTTTTAAACTGAAAAAAGGGGAGTTCGTGTCTGTTATCGGCCCATCCGGATCGGGGAAAACCACTTTGATCCGGTGCATAAACAGGCTTATCACTGCCTCAGACGGTGATATTGTTTTTGATAAAAAACGAATGCTGGAATTGCGCGGTGCAGCCCTGCGTCATGCACGGGCACGGATCGGCATGATCTTTCAGCATTATAATCTGGTATACCGCCTCTCGGTTATTGAAAATGTACTTCACGGGCGTTTGGGGTATAAATCAAATATTGCGGGGATATTTTCAATATATACCGAAGCGGAGAAACAAAAGGCTCTTGAGGTATTGGAGCTTGTTGGTCTTGAAAAAGAGGTGTATCGAAGATGTGATCAGCTGTCCGGTGGACAGAAACAGCGCGTGGGTATTGCACGTGCTCTGGTGCAGAATCCTCTTCTGATACTCTGTGATGAGCCCATAAGTTCCCTTGATCCGGGTTCTGCGAAGGTGGTAATGGATTATCTGAGGAAAATTCAGGAGGAATTGGACATAACCATGGTGGTGAATCTTCATCAGGTGGATGTGGCAAAAAAATACAGCACCCGGATTCTCGGGTTTAATCAGGGTGAGCTTGTCTATGACGGTGATCCCCAGGGGATAACAAAGAAGAAGTTGTATTCAATCTACGGAGCACAGACCGGTGAACTTATTAATGACTGAACCGAAAACCCCCGGGGATTTTTTTAAAAAGCGAAATATTTATATTCGTATTTTCGTAATTGCCATGATTATTCTCACTGTTCTTGCGGGGCTTCATACCAATTTCAAAACCGAGACTGTTTTTACCGCCCTTCCCCGGGTGCTGCACTGGTTTATTGAAAACGTCATACCCGATGCCCGGGCCTGGGGACGTTTCCCCGGTATTTTTGATAAACTGGTGGAAACCATATTTATGTCCGTAATGGCAACCACTACGGCGGCGGCATTATCCCTGATTTTTTCTCTTCTCGGCGCCCGATCAACAAAAATCAACGGCTTTTTCTCCATTGCCGCCCGGGGTGTTGCATCGGTCAGCAGAAATATTCCCGTGGCTGTATGGGCGATGATTTTCCTTATTACCTACGGTATGAGCGCCTTTACGGGCTATCTGGCACTGTTTTTTGCCACCTTTGGATTTCTTACCCGTGCCTTTATTGAGGTTGTTGATGACACTGCGGGAAGTCAGGTTGAAGCTTTGCGGGCAACCGGGGCTTCCTATCTTCATACACTGGTTCAGGCGGTAATACCCTCAGCATCTCCGCAGATGATCAGCTGGATGCTCTATATGGTGGAAACCAATATTCGCAGTGCCACTCTTGTGGGGCTTCTGACCGGATCGGGAATCGGGTTTCTCTTTGATATGTATTACAAAAACGGCCAGTATAAGAGCGCA
Source organism: Fibrobacterota bacterium (assembly GCA_051745755.1). GTDB lineage: Bacteria > Fibrobacterota > Chitinivibrionia > Chitinivibrionales > Chitinivibrionaceae > Chitinivibrio. The sequence continues at coordinate 35,290 of JBNJEI010000014.1, read as the reverse complement.
TCCCTTACGGTGATGATGCTTGTGGTGGTGGTCATGGGCATAGAACTGTTGTCAAATTTTCTCAGGCGTAAAATACTATGATATCAGCTGAAAGAAGCCGTATTACCGGGCGAATTACGGTAAAAAGACTTCGCGCTTCCCAGGTATGGATCTATGCAGTGCTTAGTGTGTTTTTTGTCAGTACTGTCTATGGGTTTATTACCATTGATACCAAGGGGATAGATCTTGTGGCTGCGGGAAAGCAGACCCTTGAATATTTCCGGCTTATGTTTACCTCCGCCCGTGGGGTACACTCTCATTTTCAGGTATATGACGGAAGTGATCTCTCCCTGTGGCTGAAATCCTTTAATCTTGTGGTTCAAACCCTTTCCCTGGCATTTCTGACGACATTAATCGGTGGGATCAGCGCCCTGGTGCTGGCCTTCTTTGCCGCAAAAAATCTTACCAATTCACGGGTAAGTAATACCATTAAGGGATTTGTCGCCCTTATTCGCGCGGTACCCACGGTTCTGTGGGTTCTTGTTTTTGCCATCGGTGCGGGCCTGGGATCTGTTGCGGCGGTTATCGGCATGAGTTTTCATACCGTGGGCTATCTTCTGAAGGCGTATTCTGAATCATTTGAAGAAATTGATGCGGCTACCATTGAAGCATTGCGTGCTTCGGGAGCAAGCTGGCTTCACATTATTTTTCAGGCCGTGCTTCCCGCTACGGTCCCGCAGATACTTTCCTGGTCATTTATCCGCCTTGAAATAAATTTTGCCGTGGCCGTTGCCATGGGAGCAGCCGCCGGTGCCGGCGGAATCGGTTATAACGTATATATCGCATCATCATATTTTTATGATATCCGTGAGATCGGGTTTATCACCTACCAGATTCTGGCAGTGGCCTTTGTTATGGAGATTATCGCCACCCGTTTAAAAAACAGATATCATCTGCAGTGATATAGTTCAGATTCACACACTGATCATATTTTCGCAGTACACAAAACACATTATTGAAAAACAGTATTGAAACAAACCCGTTGTATCTTTAGGCATACATGTGTAGACATCTATATCATAAAGGAGATGTTATGAGGAAAATGATTTTTTTTGGAGCTCTTTGCCTTGCGGCAATTCTTATGAACGGTTGTTCTCAGGAGAATAATCAAAAAAATAAACAGAGTGGTTCCGCTGCGGACAAGCAGAGTGGTCCCCGTCTTGGAGATCTTGTTTCCACGGACACCCTGATACTCGGGATTGTTCCCGCGGAAGATCCCTCCATTGCAATGGAGCGGCAAAAGCCCCTGACGGAATATCTTTCCCGGGAACTGGGCCGTCCCATTGAAACCTTTTTTGCCACGGATTATACCGGTGTTGTTGAGGCCATGCGTGCAGGAAAAGTGCATATTGCCTGGTATGGCCCCTTTTCCTATGTTATGGCGGCTGAACGGTCAAATGCGGTACCACTTGCGGTGGCAATGCACGATGACGGCAGCACAACATACCAATCGTATATTGTGTCCGTGCCGGAGGTTGCCGAGGCGCTCAATATCACGGAGCCTCTGGAGGGAGACGAGGGGGCACGGGAATTTTTCCGTCGCCTTGAACCTCATAAAGGAGAATTCTCCTTTACCTTTACCGATCCGGGCTCAACATCGGGATTTGCGGTTCCCCGGTATACCATTCACAATGCAACCGGGGGAGATACGCCGGAGGACTGGTTCAGCCGGGTTGGGTTTGTAGGATCTCACGATGCGGGACAACTTGTTGTACGCAATGAAATAATTGATATTGCGGCCTGTTGGGATAAACGCTATCATGAACTGATTGCGAAGGGTACAACCTCGCCGGAAACAAATGTCCTGCTGTTGAAATCTCCTCCCATTCCTGAATCGCCCATTGCCTACCGCCGCGATCTGCCCGATGAGATTGTTGCAAATCTTAGGAGGGCATTTCGTGAAATGCCGGAATCGGTGGTTCGTACCCAGGGAGATACCTATAAGGGATATAAAATAGTGACGGAAAAGGACTATGAAGTGGTGGTAAATATAAAGAAAATGCTCGATGAGCTTTAAAAAGGATTTGGTATGATAGAATTTAGTAATATTCATAAAAGCTTTGGTGATAATCATGTTTTGAAAGGTATAAACCTTTCAATAAAAAAGGGTGAATTTGTTGCTGTAATCGGTTCTTCAGGATGCGGAAAGACAACGCTTATTCGAACGGTGAACGGCTTTGTTGTTCCCGATGCAGGGCATGTTCGGGTGAACGAAAAAAAGGTTGATTATCTGAATTTTAAAAATCTGCGTAATATGAGAAAAAACGTGGGTATGATTTATCAGCTTTTTAATCTTGTGGATAGAACCACTGCTCTGCACAATGTACTTACGGGAACTCTGGGTTCCAAGGATACCGGGGTTGACATGGTGCTTTCCTCCCTGGGGTTTTTCGGCCGTGAGGATAAAGACAAAGCACAGGAGATACTTTCCTTTGTGGGGCTTGGAGAAAAGGCTGATGCACGGGTGGATAAAATATCCGGTGGACAGAAACAGCGTGTAGCCATTGCCCGGGCACTTATGCAGAATCCCTCCGTACTGCTTGCGGATGAACCCATTGCCAATCTGGACCCCAAAACGTCCCGGCGTATTCTGGAGCTTTTACGAAGAATTAATATTGAAAGAAACCTAACCGTTGTTACGGTGATTCATCACTTTGAAATGGTTCGGGATTTCTTTCCCCGGGTTATTTGCATGCAGGATGGTAAAATTGCCTATGATGGAGATCCTCAGCTGCTTATGGAAGACAGGCTGGAAGAAATTTACGGCGGAGTTGAAGAAGAAACGGACTGTTATGTTGTATAATTTGTATATGGCGATACGGAGAATACGAAGGTTCTCCGTATCGTCTTTTATCCGGAGTTAAAATAATGCATATCCCGCAGAAAAATCTTATTCAGAAGGTTCTGCTGTCTATAGTGTGCAGTGGTGTCGTTATCTATTCCTTTTATGTGAGTAATGTGAGTCTTACGTCGTTATTTCACGGTATCCCCATGCTTACTGATATGGTGAATGAAATGATTCCGCCTGATTTTTCACGGTGGCAGCACTTTATTTCTCTTGTATGGGAAACCCTTGTTATTGGTATTTGGGGTACCTGTATCGGTACGGTCATATCCCTTCCCATTGGATTTCTGGCTGCACGAAACACCTCGCCCTCCAAAGTTGTCTATACCTTTTTTAAAACCCTTGTAACCATATCCCGCTCCATTCCGGAAATTATCTATGCCCTGGTACTTGTTTCTGCCGTGGGGATGGGTAATATTCCCGGGATTCTCGCCATTGCAATACATACGGTGGGGCTGGCGAGTAAGTTCTTTTCGGAGGCCATAGAGAATATCGATCCAAAACCCGTGGAAGGTGTTGAATCAACGGGGTCCCATGTACTGCACGTTATTCGTCATTCCATAATTCCGCAGATAATTCCTCTCTTCAGCGGCTATACACTTTTTATTCTTGACCACAACATACGGGTCACCGTGGCAATTGGTGTTGTCGGTGCCGGCGGGATAGGGGTTGAGCTCTATCGCCGCATGCGCCAGTTTCAGTATGAATATGTCTCAGCCATAATACTTATGATATTTGCAATCGTAATGGTTCTTGACAGAATATCATCCTATGTCCGTCAGGCCACCCTGGACGGAACATTTCTTTCACGCGGGCACAACAAACGGGATACATATATCTGCGGTGGTTTTCTGCTGATACTGCTACTGTCCCTTCCCGATTTCGCCGGGCAGATTATTCCGCTTATGCGGGGGATTCCCACCATAATTGAAGTGGTGGGAAATATGTTTCCCCCGGATTTTACCGATCTCTTCAAGTATATAGTCCTGCTTGTGGAAACTGTTGGTATGGCGGTGGCAGGGACCATTATTGCCATCATGTGTTCGATTTTCTTTGGTATTTTATCCGCACGAAATATTATTCGCTTTCGACCCCTGTCCTTTCTTTCCAGTGAAATAACAAATTTCTGTCGTGCCATGCCGGATATTATGTTTGCTCTTATTTTTGTTGTGGCCGTGGGGCTGGGGCCCTTTGCGGGAGTAATAGCCCTGACCCTGAGCTCCATCGGTTTTCTGGGGAAATTTTATGCTGAAGCCATAGAAAATATTGACCCAAAGATTGTTGAGGCCGTCAGGGCAACCGGCGCCAATACATTCCAAACCCTGCGTCATGCCGTGGTGCCGCAGATATTACCGCTGTTTAACAGTTATAATCTCTATATTCTTGACCGGAATATTCGTGCCTCCACTGTTCTGGGTATTGTGGGAGCAGGGGGAATCGGCTTTGAGCTTACCGTAAAAATGCGTCTTTTTGACTATCCAAAGGTTATGGCCATAACCCTCTGTATTTTTGCGGTTATTCTGACAGTGGATTATCTGTCCACCTATCTGAGAAAAAAGATTATTGATTGACCGGTGATCTGAATGTAAAATCCCGCTTCAGTATTCATCTGCAGCGGGATTGTTGTATATTGTACATTGTGTTTTAATTGTCATATTTAAATCAGAAGAAGCGCTTCATGAGTTTATACGGTATCAATCGAAATAACGGACAGGCTCTGTATGTCCAGATTGCTGAGGTGATTCAGCGGGAGCATCTTGAACATACACAACCAGGGACCCGTTTGCCCTCAGAGATGGAGTTGGCCGGTCAGTTCGGTGTCAACCGTCACACGGTTCGCCGTGCCGTGGACTCCCTTATTTCCATGGGAATGGTTGAGCGCCGCCATGGTGTAGGCCTTTTTGCCGCCGCCACACTTATCGATTACCGGATTCGTCCCTCAAGCAGATTTACTCAGAACCTTGGCGAAAAGGGCCATTTTACGGAAAGTACGGTTCTCAACAGCGGATGGATTACTGCTCCTGCAGGAGTGGCGGCCCAATTATCCGTTGCAGTTTCAGCACAGGTGTTCTGGATAGAAACCCTGCGCAAGGCCGATGGTATTCCTCTCACGATTGTATCACACTTTTTTCCCGAAGGAACCAGTGCAGAAGCGGCTCAGTCATATACCGGCGGCTCCCTGCATGAACATCTGGTTCCCTGTGTCGGGAGGCTTACGCGTAAAAAAAGTATTATTACCGCAGTTATTCCCCGTGGGGATGATGCGCGGCTTTTGGGGATTCCTGCGGGACAGCCTGTACTTCGGGTTAAATCTGTTAATGTCGCCACTCCTCACGCCCATGCCGTGGAATATGCCGTTTCGCGTATGCGCTCAGACCGATTACAGCTTCGTATCGATTTGTAAAGGCCCCCGTTTCCTGCAGAAAATTTCGGTCACACGATTCTTTTCCTTTCCACATATTCTGTTCATATTTCACTGTTATTTTTCTGCTATGCGTATGCCCGGCCATGACGACTTACGTTAAACGCGCAGAAAACTAACGAAACGCAAATTTGTGTTGTATAGACATCTGTATATATTACTGCTGTTACTTTTTACCAGCGAGGTTCTATGGAAAACAGAAAGAATGAATACGCGCATATATTGTCTGCAATTCCCCGGGGATTGAAGGCGCCGCTTTGTGATAAACTCAGGGATATGGGAGTCACTGAAGTTCTGGATAAAACGGGAATGACCATGATGAGTGCCGTGGACTGTTTTGACACGGTGTTTCATGTTGGAGAAGTCCTTTCCCGGGAAGCGCGCGTTGCCGTAAATGATAATTACGGCTGGGGAATGTGCGTCGGTGACTCTGCAGAGGATGCCTTTATTATTGCTGCGGCAGATACGAATGATGCCGATGTGTGTGAAGAAATTTCAGATTTCATACAGGAGCATACCGCATATCGGTATGACCAGCTTGCCCGTGATCGGGGAATACGACGTGCAACAAAAGTAAACTTCGGCCTTATGACGGAGGGGTAATGAAACCAATCAGCTTATATCAAACCCAGGCAGTATTTCGCGTTCTTCTTGATTCTGCAGCGGCACCGGGAAAATTTTTTACGGCCCCGCGGTATGATGAGGGAAACGGTCTTATTCTGGATATCTGCGATACCCTGCTTGACCATGAGGTTACCTTTTCCGTAGTGGGAACGGAGGTAAATGAGGATTTTATTCAGGATGTTATCCTCCTTACGGGGGCTGTGTATGTTGAAGCCTGTGATGCCGATTATGTCATTGTTGTGGGCGGTGACAGTGACGGCGCACTGGAAAATGTGCGCCGGGGAACACTGGAATATCCAGAGACGGGTGCAACTGTTATTTATTCAACCCAGGATTTGTGCACACCCACCGGTATTGATTTTACAGTGTCGGGGCCGGGTATTAAAACCCCCTTTATCGCATCGGTTCACGGTGTTGCCCGCGCGGAGCTGACCCTTATTCGTGATATAAATCAGGGGTATCCGCGGGGTATTGATACAATATTCTGCGACGGCACTGCTGTTGTAACCCTTCCGCGAACCACAAAAATAGAATTTCAGGAGAGGAGTTGATATGGCATATTCAGCAGTAAAAGGCGGCCGTGAGGCGATAGAAAACTCAATTGATGTATTACAGCACAGCGGACGGGGAAACAACAGTCCGCTACTACGGGCAGATCAGATAAAACACCAGCTTCACTTTGGGGTTGACCGTGTTATGGGTGAAGGATCACTCTATGCCCCGGATCTTGCTGCCATGGCAATCCGGCAATCCGCAGGAGATACCTTTGAAGCAGCATTTATACTTCGGGCATATCGGGCAACCCTGCCGCGCCTTGCCTATACCCGTCCGGTGCAGACAGAAAATATGCGGATTATCCGGCGCATATCAGCAGCCTTCAAGGATATTCCCGGTGGACAGATTCTTGGCCCTTCAGCGGATTACACTCTGCGGCTTCTGGATTTTACTCCCGCTGAAAATGCCGAAGAAGAGGCTTCTCAGATGAATACATTCCTGAGGGAGGCGGGGCTTACCAATAAAACAGCGGAAACATTTCCGAAGGTAGTGGAAATACTTCGTGAAGAGGATCTTCTTTCACCGCGGGATGGTCTGGATAAAAAGGAGTCCGCACCGGCAGATATCACGCGGGATTCAATTCAGTTTCCTGCATCAAGAAGCGCTGCACTGCAAACCATGGCGCGCGGTGAAACGGGAGGGATGCTCTCTCTTGCATATTCAAATATGCGGGGATACGGATCCGCCCATCCCACCATTGGGGAATTGCGCGTGGGGTATGTTCCACTGTCGGTTGAAAACCCCGTAAAAAAGACATCTCAGGTGATCGGTGAGGTCCTTGTGACTGAGGCTGAAATTATGTCAAAGGTGCGCCTTATCGGTGGGAAACCACGGGTGGAAGTGGGCTATGGTTTTTGTTTCGGTCATAATGAAACAAAGGCGATTTCCATGGCAACCCTGGATATCGCGATGCGCACCCATGATCCGAAATTTGCTTCAGAGGATCAGGAATTTGTCCTGACCCATATAGACGGTATTGAGGCCATGGGATTTGCCAATCACTTCAAATTGCCCCACTATGTCACATTTCAGTCTCAGCTTGACCGTTTACGCAGAAGCCAAAGACAGCATGAAGATACAGGTGAAAGGAAGGAACAATGAAACACGGATACACCTATGGGTTTATTGATGAGAGCTCCAAGCGCGAAATTCGCCGGGCTCTTTTAAAGGCGGTTGCTCTTCCGGGGCATCAGGTGCCCTTTGGGTCACCGGAACTTCCCATTGCCCGCGGATGGGGGACCGGCGGTCTCCAGATAACCCTCAGTGTTATCGGCCGCAGTGATATTCTGAAAGTAATAGACCAGGGCAGTGACGACAGCGTTAACGCCGTGAATATTAAAAAATTTATATCAGCCGTGACAGATACGGATATAACAGAAGACACCACGAAGGCGACACTGATTCAGACCCGTCACCGTATTCCGGAGGAAAAACTCTCTGAAAACCAGATATTGATTTATCAGGTTCCGCTTCCGGAGCCCCTTCGACTGGTTGAGCATTCGGAATCGGAAACCCGGCGTATGCATGCTGAAGGAGACTACAGTTCCATGTGGCTGTATCTGTATGAAACCATAGTAAAGTTTAACGAAGTAACCATTGGAGATGGATATCCGGTGATGGTTCACAATCGGTATATGATGTCTCCCAGCCCCATACCCCGCTGGGATGTTCCCAAAATGCATCACAGCAACGCCCTTCAGCTCTTTGGAGCGGGGCGTGAAAAACGGATTTATGCAATACCTCCATACACTGATGTTGTGCCCATTGAATTTGAAGATTACCCCTTCCGCGTAGAAGATTTTAACGGTGCGGCGTGTTGTGAATGCGGAAGCAGGGATACCTATCTGGATGAGATAATTGACGGCAGAAGGAATGAACGGCGCTGGGCCTGTTCCGATACTTCCAATTGTGCCAAAGTGAAGGAGAAACGCGTATGAAACCCGTTCTTGAAGTAAAAAACATGTCAAAAGTTTTCGGCACAGGCTGTTCGCGGTGTCTTGAGCCGCGGGATCTGAAAGGAAACAATATCTGTCCCCATTGCGGGGGTGTAGTGGCCTGCAAGGATGTTTCCTTTGATCTGTATAATGAAGAAGTCCTTGGAATTGTCGGAGAAAGCGGATCGGGAAAAAGCACCCTGATGCGAATGCTGTATTTTCAGGAGGCGGCAACTTCCGGAGAACTCTACATTCACAGTGACGGCAGGCATCGGGATATTCTTCCGGATAATGACAGTTCCTTTATGGATGGAATAAATCTGCTTGGCCTCAATTCCTTCAGAAAGCGACTGATACGAAATCATCTTATGGGTATGGTATATCAAAACCCGCACCTGGGACTGAAACTTCATATTTCAGCCGGGGGAAATATCGGTGAACGTCTTCTTATGGCCGGATGCCGGCGGGTGGAAACCATTCGAAACCGCGGCAGTTATCTTCTGGAAAAAACAGAGGTGCCCGTGAGCCGCCTGGATCACCCTCCCGCGCATTTCAGCGGTGGTATGCAGCAGCGGGTACAAATTGCCCGGGCCCTTTCCACAAATCCCCTGCTTCTTTTTCTGGATGAACCCACCACGGGGCTTGATCTGTCAGTCCAGGCACGGGTTCTTGATTTGATAAAATCCCTGCAGCGGGAGATGCGTCTGACCACAATTGTTGTCTCCCATGACCTGGGGATTATCAGGCATCTTACCACACGTACCATGGTTATGAAGGACGGTGTGGTGGTTGAATCGGGGCTGACGGACCAGATTATGGAGGATCCTCAGCATCATTTTACTCAGCTACTTGTTAATTCAACCCTGTAGGAGCAATTATGAATCTTATGAATATTTCCAAACTGTATAAGCAGTTTACCATGCATATTCTCGGGGGTAAAGTCATAGAAGGATTTAAAGATGTCTCCTTTGATGTTCCCCAGGGATCTTCCCTTGGTATTTCCGGCCCCAGCGGGGTGGGAAAAAGTTCTGTGCTGAAATGCATCTACGGAACCTATCTTGCTTCCGGGGGAGATATCTGGTACGAATCATCCCATTTCGGGCGGGTAAATCTTGCCGCTGCGGAGGTGACCCTCGTCAGCCGGATCAGAACCCTTGAGATCGGATATATTACTCAGTTTCTCAAGGTTATTCCCCGTGTTACCGCCGTGGATATTGTGGCGCAGCCTTTGATTAACAAAGGTGTTTCTCTGGATGAAGCGCGTGAGACGGCACAGGGCCTGCTGAGCCGTCTCGGTATCCCCGCACATCTTTTTGATGCCTTTCCCTGCACATTTTCCGGCGGGGAACAGCAGCGGGTAAACATTGCCCGTGCAGCTATCCGGGCTCCGCGTCTTCTGATTCTTGATGAACCCACGGCATCTCTGGATGCCAAAACCACGGCTATTGTTCTCGAAGTATTCAAGGAACTGCGTCAGGCCGGTACAACAATGATTGGAATTTTTCATCAAAAAGACATATTGCAGGAATTTGCCGATTCAATTTATTCTATAGAAGGAGAACAACTGTGAATAATTCATTTTGTCTCACCGATGTACATATTGTTACCCCCGAAGAGGTATTACACCACAGTGAAATTACGGTCACGGAGGGAGTTATTACCTGCATCGGACCCAATGATACCGCGCAGGATATTCCCCGGATTGACGGACAGGGCCAGATTCTACTCCCCGGTTTTATCGATATCCACTGTGATGCACTTGAAAAGGAGATAGAGCCCCGTCCCGGCAGTCTTCTTCCCTTTGATATTGCCCTGGTTGAGCTTGATAAAAAACTTGCTGCAGCGGGGATCACCACCATGTATCATTCCCTGTCCTTTGCCGATACGGATATAAAGCTGCTGCGTACCATGGATACGGTGGATACGATAATCCATGAAATCAAACGTCTTTCATCGATTCTTTTAGTCAATACAAAGGTCCATGCACGGTACGAGATTACCAACTCAAAATCACTGTTTACCCTGGACAGCCTTGTCCACGACGGGTATATTGATTTGGTTTCCCTGATGGACCATACCCCCGGACAGGGACAATTTCGAACTCTTGAGCAATTCAGCGAGTATTACGGTCCCCGGTTTACAGATGATGCGGAGCGTATTGAGGAAGTGATGCAGCAGCTTCAAAAAAAGCGTGATAAGGTGGGATTGACAAACGCCGTGGCTTTGGCGGAAGTCTGCCGGGAATGCGCTATTCCCCTGGCAAGTCATGATGACGACTGTCTGGAGAAGATTCAGTTTATAAAGGATTTCGGGGCCCGGATTTCAGAATTTCCCATTACCATGGATGCCGCACGAAAGGCACGTGAGAGTGATCTTGGTGTGGTGGTGGGTTCTCCCAATATTGTCCGGGGGGGATCACATAACGGAAATCTCAATGCAGAGGATATCATCAGCCGGGGCTACGGCAGTATTGTCTGTTCAGATTACATTCCGTCCACCCTCCTCCATGCCGCCTTTCGTCTCCTGGAAAAAGGGGTGGCGGATCTTCCGGGTATAGCGGCTCTTTTCAGTGGTAATGCGGCACAGGCTCTGGGGACAGATCATGAGCGCGGCTCACTGCGTGAAGGTTTGTGGGCCGATATGGTGCTGGTTGATACCACTGCTGAAATGCCCCGTTGTGTTTCCACCTGGCGCGAAGGCCGAAGGATATTTGCATCATGCCCCGCATAGGCTGCAGAATAGACGGATGCAGGCTGGATACATCTATCAAACCCCTGCTGAATCAATTAACCTATCTCTCCAGTCTCGGAGTTGAAATGGTTGAAATTATACCGGAGTCATTTGACCTTATAGAAGCGGGAACGGTGCGCCGGGACTATCTGAAACGCCTGAAAGGTATTGTGGAGCAATTTCCGGTGGCATGCAGTATCCATGCTCCGGCACGACTCAATCTGTACAATACGGAACAGAAACAAATGCATAATGACGTTTTTGCGGCAACCCTGGAAATATGCACAGAGCTGAATGCCCAAATCTGTGTATATCACCCGGGACGGCCGGTCGATTCCTGCGAGTATCTTCAGAAGGGCAAGCCGGAACGATCCGCGGTGTTTTCAAAATACCTGCAGCGGCAGGAGGCTGAGACTATTCAGCAAATGGCGGACAGGTATCCTCATATTACCATTGCCATGGAAAATCAGCGTCCCTATCGGGAATTTTCCCCCTGGTCATACGGCGAAGACATCCCTGTTCTTATATCACAGATTCGCAGTATTGCACGAAAAAATGTAGCCATGGCTCTTGATACGGGGCATTTGAATCTGGCAGATACCTATTTTGGAAAAAACAGCCTGTCCTGTATGGTGGAAAACAGGGATATGATAATTCATACCCATATACAGGATAATCATGGCATTCCAAATTTTCCTACTGATCGTCAAAAAAGCGCACAGCTTCCATTTGGTATCGGTGATGAGCATCTGCCGCCGGGACGGGGAACATTTCCCTTTCATACGTATGCCGATGTTTTTCAGGGATACAGGGGAACCTTTCTTTTGGAATTACGTGATCACTTTATGACACATACCCAGCTGCGTGAAGCGGTGGAATTTATACACCAGTGGATTCTTAACGAAGGGATTACAGATGAATGACGTACAGATTCGAAAAGCTGAAGCAAAAGATATTCCGGCAATTCTTGCGATGTATGATGCCCTGGAGTATCCCGGGACAACATCGGTGAGCACGGAGGAGGCCCGAAAAATATTTCTGCGCATGGAGCAGAGCGCATTTCACCATGTATATGTGGCCGAAAACGAAACAGACTGTGTGGGTACCTTTGTGCTGTCCATCCTTGAGTATATGGCACATGGGGGGAAATCCGCAGGAATTCTGGAAGATGTTGTTGTAGCCCAGGATTACCGTTCCCGGGGGGTCGGAAAAAAAATGGTAGTGCGAGCCTTGGAAATATGCCGCGAAAACGACTGTTATAAGCTTGCGCTTTCCAGCAATGCAAAACGGGAACGGGCACATGGTTTTTATGAAAAAGAGGGGTTTTATTTTCATGGGTACAGTTATGCCGTGGATCTGTAACTGCTCCACACAGCTTTGAAAATTAAGAGTGGTTTGATTTCGGAAAACAGAAATCCAACGTATTTTGAAAAGGAAGAGACATATGAAACAGTACTCTCAGAATATCGCCCCCACATCGGATTTAAGTGAAGAACCAACTATTGCTCCCACGGCAGTAGTGCGGGATTCATTACTGGGAAAATGGACCGCCCTCGCTGCGTATACCGCGCTTGAGGAATCGGTTCTGGATGATTACAGCTATATTGACAGGTACAGCTCACTGATATATACGGAGGTGGGTAAGTTTTCCAGTATTGCCGCCATGGTGCGCATCAATCCGGGTTTTCACCCCCTTGAACGTCCGGCACTGCACCATTTCACCTATCGGTCACGGCAGTATGGATTTCGTGAAACCGATGATGAACGGTTTTTTAACTGGCGGAGAATTCAAAAGGTGCGTCTTGGCCACGACACCTGGATAGGTCACGGTGTTGTAATTATGCCCGGTATAACAATCGGTAACGGAGCCGTGGTTGGAAGTAATGCCGTGGTTACGAAGGATATTCCATCCTATGCCGTGGCCGTGGGCACACCCGCAAAGGTAATTCGGTACCGTTTTCCCCGCGCTGTTCAGGCGGCTGTGGAAAACAGCGAATGGTGGAATTGGGATCATGACATGCTGAAGGAACGTTTTACGGATTTTCTGGATATGAGAACCTTTGTGAGTAAATATGGAGGTGGACAGTGACAGGTCAGCTAATATGTTGCATTGGTGCATCCGGAGCGGGGAAGGATACGCTACTTGCGGGAGCCCGTGAAAAGAATCCGGAACCGGATGGAATATTCTTTGCCCATCGCTATATTACCCGGCCTGCACGGGCAGGAGGGGAGAACCATATTGCCCTGTCAGCAGCTGAGTTTGAATCACGCAGGCGCCGCGGTTTTTTTGCTCTGCAATGGGAAGCCCATAATCTGCGCTACGGAATCGGCTGTGAAATCAACCGCTGGATGGAAGCGGGCGGTACGGTTATAGTAAATACCTCCCGGGAGTATCTTGCTTCACAGGAAAACGTCCCCGCACACTGGTATACGCTTCTTATTACTGTGGATGAATCAGTGCTTCGAAGGCGGCTGCAGTCGCGGGGGCGGGAAACTCCATCGGAAATAGAAGAACGACTGAATCGAAATCGTATGATGACACACCGTTTCCCCCATGCCTCTGTTGTGTGGAATAATACAACCGTGGAAGACGGGGTGGCAGAATGTATCAGAAAAGTCTGTATGATACGGAGGCAGATATGAAAATTACATTTACGGGAACCGGAGCTGCAGGCGGTGTTCCCCTCTATGGTTGTTCCTGCCCGCACTGCCGGGCGGCACACAGAGAGGCGGCACTTAAGCGCCGCCCTGCCTCTCTGTGCATTGAAACAGAATCAACCCGTCTTCTTATAGACGCGGGCCGCATGGATTTTGCCGACCGGTTCCCCGCAGGAACCTTTTCGGGGATACTGCTGACACATTTTCATACGGACCACGTGCAGGGGCTGTTTCATATACGCTGGGGACGGGAGACTTCCGTGCCGGTTTTTTCTCCTGAGGATCCTCAGGGGTGTGCTGATTTATACCGACATCCGGGAATACTGTCCTTTCAGTTTTGTGATGCCTTTATTCCGCAACATTGCGGGGATATACAGTTTTTCCCCATTCCCCTGCGTCATTCAAAAACAACCTTTGGATATATTTTGCGATACCGCAGCGCATGCTGTGCCTACCTGTGTGATACGGGGCCTCTTTCCCCGGAAAGCCTTTCCTGTATTGCCGGGCTGAAACCGGATTTGCTTGTTATAGACTGCACCACCGCTGCGACGGGCTCGCCAAACCATCATTCCCTGGAGACAGTTATGAAAGATATTGCTGCAATTAATCCCCCAAAAACGCTTCTCAGCCATGTGGGCCATAATCTGAGTGCATCCCTGTGGAACGGTACGGTACAACTGCCCCCGAATGTCTCTGCAGCACAGGATGAAATGGAAATCCTCCTGTGATACCCCGGGGTTATACAGAGAGGCATCAATGAATGCCTTTGCATTACTCACGGGAGCAGTGCTGCTTCATGTCACCTGGAATATTCTTGCCCGCCATGAGCCCAAAGAGGCGGTGCCGCTGTGGTGGGTTCTTATCAGCCAGATAGTATTCACCGGGCTTCCTGCGCTGGGAAGCCTTTTTTCTGTTGTAACCTGGACACCGTCATTATTTCTGCTTCTGGGGCTTTCGGCAACGGGGTTATGTTGTTATCTTGTAGGGCTCAGCTTTGCCTACTCCCATGCCCCGGTTGCATTGGTATATCCCGTGGTGCGCAGTTCCCCTCTGCTTATTGCCCTCTGGAGTCTGTTGTTTTTTCAGGAAATACTTTCCCGGGGTGCATGGACCGGTATGGGAATATCCGTTGCCGGCCTTGGAGTAATCGCACTGAGCAGTAAAAAAAAGGGAGACATACGTGCGCTCTTCTGGTGTCTTTTTGCGATGACGGGGACAAGCATCTACTCCCTGAGTGACAAGGCGGCTGTAGCTTCATTACCCTCTCTTTCAGCGGTAATGGGGTTTCTCACCCTGGGAAACGCAGCGGCCCTTGCGGCACTTACCCTGGTACAGAGAACACAAACCGGCCGCTGGATTCCTCAAAAAAGAATATCCCTGCGCGCTTTTATTATGGGCGGACCTGCCATGGGAGGTGCCTACGCCTTTACCATATCTGCCATGCGGGAATTACCCGCAGCGGTGGTGGTTGCCTTTACCAATGCGGGAATTGCCCTGGCGGTATTTCTGTCAGTTTTTGTTTTTAAGGAAAATACATCCTGGAAAAAACGCTGTTTGGGAGCAGTGCTGATTTGCACGGGTATTATTATACTGTCTGTTTTTAGATAGCTGGAACACACAGTCTGTCACAATTGGACACTTTGTCTTATCTCCATTTCCTCAGTAATGCGATGGAGTATCTTTGGCAGTTCAGAAAAGGTGTCAATAACAAAATGTGCCCCCGCTGTATAGAAACGATCCCGTACGGATGAAAACATCTTTTCCCTTTTTGTAAACGAGAGGGCTGCAAGCTCTGTGCGGCTCAGGCCCAGCTCACTGCTGCCGGCAATAATTCCCACGGTCCACGCCCCGGCATGTATGCCTGAAGCAATATCAACTGTGGTGTCTCCCACCTTGAGCACCGAAGAAGGAGGCCATATATTCAGATGCTCACAATTGCGATAAATCATCCAGGGAGCGGGCCTGCCCCGGGGAACCTCAGTGGAGGTGACGAGGCAATCCGGTGTGTACCCCTGTGCAGCTGCACGGGGTGCAAGTATATCCATTATTACCCGGGTGTAGCCTGTGGTGGATCCAATTGCAATCCCCTTTTTTTGCAGGGCTGAGACGGTTTCCTGTACTTCGGGAATCAATTCGGCATACCGGGTAATCAGTGAAATAAGTGTTGGTTGAAATTCCCGGTACAGGATATGTATATCATCCTCACCGGGAGCGGAACCGTACAGCCATTTCCATTGCTCTGCGATATCAGGAAGAAAACAGAGTTTCCGGATGTGTTCTTTTTTATCTGTACCCATGAAATGACGAATCTGATCTGTAGTGATATCTATACCCCGCCGTTGAAATACCGAATGAAATGCAGCAACAGGGGCAAAACAGCCGAAGTCGACCGTGGTTCCGGCCCAGTCCAGTATGCAGCATCTTATATTGTGTTTCATGACACCTTCCTTTAGGATGAACACCGTTTTCATGTACGCAAAATAGGTGTGGTATATGAGGAGAAAATGTATACGGGATGAGTATTATGATATGGAGTGTAAAGAATACTATCAGTACCACCCTGTAGTTTTTATGATACTAATATAATGAAAACAAGAGGGGGCCGATCAGAACTGGGCATGGCGTGGAGTCCTGCATAGAGCTGATACCCCCGTGGCATGTCTGCGTAGTAAAGTAAATCAGTATGACGGTTCCAACATGTGTTCAAGGCGCGGTTCCTCTTCATCATGTGCCGCAAAGGGGTAGGTTCGAATAACCTCTTCCCAGTTTCTTTCCCGGGATATTTTTGCAGAAATTACCCGGCGGTATTTCTGATACTCTTTTGTGGTGTATAAAAGAGCGGTTTCACATATTTTGGATACCCAGAGCCCGTGATTGAGCTCAAGGGCGGCACACAAATCCACTCCTTTCACCAGGTCTGCAGGTCCACCCTCGGGTGAACATACTACGGGAAGACCGGAACACAATGCTTCCAGAACAGACATGCCGAAGGTGTCTGTGGTGCTGGGAAAAAGAAACATATCTGCGGCACTGTAAAAATCTGCCAGTTCGTTTCGCTCCAGGCGGCCCGTGAAAAAAACCGACTCATAGGAGGACATTTTCTTCCGGCATTCCGCAAGATCAGGTCCGTCGCCGATGACAAAAAGCGCCACCTTTGAATGCTTCACCACAGCCTGCTTATATGTTTCAAGAATAAAGTCAATATTTTTATCCCGTGATATTCTGCCAGTATAGAGCAGGATAAATTTTCCTGCGGTGGTGTATCGGGAGTCCAGTATGTTTCGCCGGGTGCTGTCGTAGGAGAATGTTTTGGTGTCAATGCCGCGGTGAAACAGGGCAAACCGCTCCTTGGGATAATTTCGCTCAGACAATATCCTCATATAGGTCCGGGAAGGTATAAGAATGGTGTCGCATGCTGAATAAAACCAGCGGACATATGATTCCACCGCTCCTGCCAGGGCCGGACTTTTTGTTATGGAGTCTGCCTGCCGGGAAAAATCCGTATGAAACACGGCATGGACGGGTATGGCAGAAACGCGACCCAGCATTCGCCCCAGTAATCCCAGAGGGCCCGGAGTGGATATGACAATTTCATCCGCCCTGAGAGTATCTATTTTTTCTATGGTTCTGAGAAGTGAAGGAATACGTATGCTGATATTTTCATATTGTGGAAGTTTGGCAGAATACACCGCGGGAAGAACCAGCGTATTGGGTGGCAGATCATCTGTTTTGTCAGTTTTGTCGGCGGTGACAATAAGGGTAATATCTATATCCTCCATATGGTGAGCAGTGCGGACAATCTTTCTCAGGCTTTCCGCCGGTCCGTTGAGTTCAAAAATGGTGTCTGTAAACCAGAGGATATGTTTTTTCTTTTTTTGTTCCATTCCCAGATTTTTTTCAAGGTCGGACAATATCTGCTTATCCTTGTAATGGTGCTCCATGGATGAAAAAAATGGGGCGGAGAAAAAAAGCGGCGGTATCAGTGAAGATATACTGCGCATTACCCCCATGAAATCCCCGGTTTTTATTTTGCTCTGAAGGGAGGAAAATATCTCGATAAGGAGATCATCCGTAATATTTGCCAGAAATTCATACAACAGATTCTTTCGTTCCTCCAGTGAGGCGGATGCATTTCTTCTCTTATCAAAGAGTTTTGCCATATGAGTTCTGAGGGCGGTGTTTTTTATTTTCTTCAGATTTAATTTTCCCCGCAGACCAAGGGTTTTTCCTTCAGATATATAGGCGCTGAAATGGGAGAGGAAGGTATGCGTGCGATTTGTATTATTTTGAGATGAAAAATCTATGGCTGTTTTATAAAAGTGAAAGGTGAGGGAGCGGAAATCTGAGTTACGCCCGCCGGGAATGCACTGTCCCCGGCGGATTTTCTCCAGAAAACCTTCCTTTGAATCGGCATATTCCACTTCAGTGTAGGTTTCGCCCAGATACAGGCCGGAATGATCGTCTGATCCGCCGATGCAGATTTTTTCCCAGGGTGTGTTTCCCTGGGGAGAAAGGGAATGTTTGCTGATCAGGGTTTCAATATGCTGAGGTGTAAGTTCTGCAAGAAGGTCTGAAAGACCGTGGTTTGTATCTTTCGTACAGCTGCCGTTTTGCGTTTCAAAGGTATTAAACAGTAACAGAAGCCGTTCCACATGCCAGGGCGTCAGCTTTT
The DNA here is from genome assembly GCA_051745755.1 of Fibrobacterota bacterium. GTDB lineage: Bacteria > Fibrobacterota > Chitinivibrionia > Chitinivibrionales > Chitinivibrionaceae > Chitinivibrio. The sequence goes on along the minus strand of JBNJEI010000014.1, from coordinate 16,811 downwards.
TGTTTACCGAGAATGTGGCGTGGGCCACAGCGTGGGTAATTCCCATGCGATAGAGATAATCCTGGAGAAGATAGATGTTCGTACGCAGATTTTGAATCGTCGCAAACTCTTTTGAGTCAATTCCATATATCAAAATATGTATCTTGCATTGATCTTCGGGAAAATAGGCTGTGGATTCCACGCCGGAAATAACCGTTTCAGGGTATTTCTTGCAGAGTCTCAGAGAACCTTCCATGGTATTATGATCTGTGAGGGCAAAAAAATTCATTCCCCGCTGCTTCATACGGCGGTGGATTGTTTCAAGGGTGGTGTAGGATTCCGCCGCCCCGATTCTCTGCAAAAACCAGTCTGAGGGATGTTTGGAATACATACTGTGGCAATGTAAATCTGCTTTCATATAAACCTCCGTTCACCCATAATCTATGTCTTCAGTGTAAGTTGCATGTGTTTCACAAATGAGAATTGTGTGAGGGTGTGCATAATACGGGAGTGATCAGGAGAGGTTTCAGTATTTTTGTATCCCGGTCAGCCGGATTTCTTGGTTGGCGTCTTCCGGGAGGCCATGGCGCAACAGCATATCCTCCAGAACAGAAAATGCGGGCAGGGCGTTTCTGTTTGGAGTGCTGTCTTTCAGCATCTTGTGCCAGTGGTATATTACGGTTTTGGGAGAGGTGGCGGCGAATAGATTATTTTTCCGGAGTCCCTCCGGGGTAAATCCCGATGCATATTTCAATTTGTCAAGTATGTAGGGTGACATATCCAGGTCGTGTTCCATTTCAGCAAACAGTGCCTCTGCCCTTGCATGTGTATCCCGGGGCTTTGTGGGGAGTTGGTGTATCATTTTTCCTTCCTCTGTTTATTGTACCAATTATGTGCGGAGTGCAGCTTTTATAGGTAATTTACCTACAAATTGTGAGGGTTTTGTCATATCAGTGTAAGTATTTGCATTTTTTTCAGTTCAACGGCGGGGTACACAGCAGAGAGGGTTTTTTGCACAGTCCTGCGCACTCCTTTCAATGGAATGTGCAAACATTCTTTTAACAATTTTTCCTTTTCCGGGGAAAAAACAGAAATTTAGTAATACCTGTGTTATATTGTTTTTAAGAAACTCAATTTTATCGGGAGGGGATAAATGAGACTATTAATTCTGTGTGTTCTATTTATTTTTTCTGTATTTTCATCCGTTCTGTCATCGGAGAACCTTCTTTTTGTTGAAAAAGGATCTCCCGCAGCTGCAACGGTATCTGATTCCTATCGTATTGTGGAAATGGTGAATGACGGGTATCTGGTCATGGCTTCCAAACAGCAGCTCTCTGAAACGGGAGTCCGTCTTATGGATGCCGAACCACAGGGCAGAGAATACTATCTGGTATATCCCTACGGAGAAACCCCCGGTGATCCCGTGGAATACGATCCGGCTTTTTTTGAAGACTACGGGCGTGTGATCGAAACTTTTCCCGAGGCGCTTCTTATGGAGACTGATGCGCAGCGCCTTGCGGAGATTCAGGAGTATTCCATACAAATGGTATATGTGGATACCCAAAATTCCTTTGACCTTACCGGTTCCCATACCATTGTGGAAGACTGGCATCTTGAGCCGGCACAATACAATCCTCTGATAGAGGAGATGATGGGACGTATTGACTCCGATTCTGTTGATCAGTTTATGCAGGATCTTACGAGTATCTACAACCGCGATGCAACAGCGCGATGGAACAGGGATGAAATGGTTCCGTATCTGCGGGACAAGCTTCTTGAGTATGGGTGTGATACTATAATTATTATACCCCTGAGAGGATACGAAGGTTCACTTGTGGCGGGGGTGCGTTACGGCACCAAGACTCCGTCTCTTGAAAAATTCACCCTTGTGGGCGGGCATCCTGATACCCGAAATTCCCGGGAAGGTTCCAATGCCCGGCATCAGGGAGCCAATGACAATACCACGGGGACCGTGGCCTTTCTGGAGGCCGCCCGGGTCCATCAGCATTATGAGTTTGACAACACCATTATTTATGCCGGCTTTAACGCTGAAGAATACGGCTTACACGGGAGCAAAGCTCTTATGAACGAACTCCGGGGTATGGGGGCTCAGGTTGTGGGCGGGTGTTTTTCCTTTGATATGTTCGGTATGACCGGTTCCTCCCTTGATATCCGCTATTATGACGGAATAGAGGGGGCTCCGGCATTCAATCAGAAGTTACGCGAACTGAACGATTTGTATAACGGGTATGCCCGACTTAATGCTACCACTACGACAACACCGCCTACGGATATTCGCCATATATGGGGGCAGGGATATGTTGGGGTATATAATAATTTTCTCATGGGGGGAAGCGGCAGTATTCATACTCCTGAGGACAGTATCAACAGTAATTACAATCCCGTGCATATTGCCAATTCCTGCCGTCTGGGAATTGCAGGTACTGCTTTTTATGCTGTACCCGCAACAATCGGTACGTTTTATGATCTTACGGTGAATGCGGAAAACGGTACAGTTGACACGGATCCCGACGGTTCTTCCTTTGAAGAGGGTACGGAGGTTGCAGTAACTGCTCAGGCTGATTACGGCTATGATTTCAGTCACTGGAGCGGGGATGTTTCCGGCAGTGAAAACCCGCAGACAATTACCATGGACAGTGATAAGGACGTGACTGCAAATTTTGAGAAAGCAGTAACGTATTCACTTGATATCTCTGCTTCCAACGGCAGTGTGAGCATTTCTCCCGATTATTCTGAGTATGTTGAGGGAGAAGATGTGGAATTACGCGTCCATCCCGATTCAAACTATGTCTTTTCCGGCTGGGAAGGAGATATCAGCGGTGATGAAGGGGCGGTTACGATTCGTATGGATGCAGACAAAAGTGTGCAGGCGACATTTACCGCCCATGGATATGAGTCTTTGAATCAATCACACCTCTCCATTGCTTCGGTGTCATCCGAGGACGACTATGGTGACGGACGTCCGGCTGAGCATGTTTTGGACGGAGACAATAGCACTGCGTGGTTTACCCATTGGGAAGATCCCGCCGAAGAACATCCCCATGAGATTGTTCTTGCCGTGGATACCGCAGCTGCTGTTGGCGGTTTACGGTATACCCCGCGCCAGGAAAGTGAAAACGGCCGAATCAATGCGTATGAAGTCTATGTCAGTGCCGATGGAGAAGAATGGGGTGGACCTGCGGCAGCTGGGTTTTTTCAAAACAGTGAGGACGTGCAGGACGGTGCGTTCATTCCTGCCCGTACGGATATTTCATTTATCCGCCTTGTGGCTCTCTCGGAAGTAAACGATGAGGTGTGGGCCTCTGTTGCTGAGTTGGACGTTTTATACGATCCGGAAGTATCCATTGTGGGAACACAGGGAACACTGCCTGAAGTTACCCTCCACGGATCTGTTTTGCAGATTACCCAGGATACACCTCTTACAGTGCAAATCAGCAGTGTGAGCGGCCGCCGTCTCAAAACCATAAATACCACGGGACCTCAGGCCATCAATCTTAGGGATATGGGACTCTCCTCCGGAGTGTATGTGTTACACATAGACGGGGCTTCAGGAGAAAATCTTATGACCGCCCAGGTGTATATCAGATAGTTCTTTCGTATGCATTCGATACAGGGGACAGCCTTCGGGCTGTCCTTTTTTTTGGCCGGTTTTTTGTGTAGAATATATTTGAAATGCGGTGTATTTTTCCGGGAGGTATTCCTGAATCTACTTCCTGGAATAATCTGATAATTTGAACTTCGGTAAAAACGCTTCTTCATGATATGCTCCTTTTGATATAATAAACATTCAGAGCAAATCTATATAACTATCCAGTTTTGGAAGATCACGTTAAACTACCTGTTTACCTTGGTATGTGGTTTTATAAAAGCAATGCTCTGTATCAAGGAAGACAACAATGAATCGGTCCGGAAAAATGAAACAGGAACGTCATCGTTCCTCCTTCGTACTTCATACATTTGAGTAATGTAAGAAAGAAGGTGAACTCAGAGGCAAAAGAGTGGATATGCCAATACAGCAACATATGGCAGAGACAAAAGCGTTCGTTCACATGGGGAAATGATGATGTAAAAATGTATCCTGTGTATTTGGTAAGGGCGAAAGCGCTCGCCCCTGCTTTTGAATCGTACCAACGACGGTACCAAGGTCTTTTATATTCGGCAGGTTTTTATTTCGGAGACAAAAATCCCCTTGGCACCGCGATCGTAGAGTTTGTCTATAAGAGTGTTGATTCCCTTCTTTCTCACCATGGCCTTAACGGCAACCCAGCCCTCTTCATTGAGGGGTGAAATAGTGGGGGATTCAACACCGGGGGTCAGTTCGGTGAGTATATCAAGTTTTTTGCGCGGGGCATCATACTCCACCAATACATAGGAGCGGGCCCGCAAAATCCCCTCAATACGGGTTATAAATGTTGCCACGGATTCCCTGCTGCCCGTTTCTTCCTTTTTGCTGATAAGAATAGCTTCGGAATGCATGATCGGCTCGCCAATTGTTTTCAAACCTGCTTCCTGAAGAGTCCGGCCCGATTCAACGACATCGGCAATGGCATCTGCCACATCAAGCTCTATGGATATTTCGATGGCGCCGCTGAGATGCACCACTTCAACCTGGTTGCCCCGTTTTTTCATATCATGTTCCACCAGGGCGGGATAGGAGGTGGCAATGCGCTTTTTGTCCAGATCATCGGGGGTGATATCCAGTTCTTTGGGTACAGCATAGAAAAACCGTGAATTGCCCAATCCCAGGGGAAGCAATTCGTGATATTCCTTCCGGCTGTCAAAGGCAAGATCCCTGCCGGTAATACCCAGATCGACGATGCCGCCGTGGACGTAGGTGGCAATATCACGGGGGCGAAGATAGTAAAATTCAATATGGTTTTTGGTATCCCGTACAACAAGCTCACGACTTCTGCGTTTGCAGGAATAGCCCGCTGCTTTTATGAGCTCCACGCTTTTTTCGGAAAGAGAACCCTTATTTGGTATGGCGATTTTCAGCATAATTGATCCTTTTGATTACAGATAACGGTATACATCTTCAAGGGTGAGATCATTGGCAATGAGCATGACCTGAAGATGATATAACAGCTGGGATATTTCCTCAGCGGTTTTCTCTTTTCCTTCGTATTCGGCAGCCATCCAGACTTCTGCGGCTTCCTCAACAATTTTTTTGCCGATAAAATGCGTACCCTTATTGTGTTCCTTTACGGTACCGGACTGTGGATCCTGCGCTGCAATTTTACCCTGTAATTCTTCAAATAGTTCTTCAAAACGTTTCATGGCTCACCTTATCCCCAATTGAAATCTGGTCTAAAATAATTTATGGCCCGTCGTAATTCTATATGAAATTCGATCGGGTTCGCATGGCCTTATTCCGGTTCTGCCGTACCCAGTGTAATAAAAGGGCGTAAGCCGGGCCTGATGCGTATGAGTTCATGGTATACGGCTTCCAGATGTTCCGCATACCTGAAATGGGCTCCCAGTCCGGTGCGGAGCTCAATTTCATAAATGAGCTTATCCAGCTGCGTGGTATGTTCAAAGGCCACCTGTGTTCCGAGAAGATAGCCGTAGCAGTGGGTATTATTTTGAGCAAGTTTTTGCACCAGACGGGCATAGTCTGCAAGAAATTGTTTTGTTACCTCTGTCTGCTTCATTGCTGCAGGAAGATAGAATCCCACAGGTATAAAGGGGGTATGGCGATTTCCCGAGCGGTGACGGTTCAGGTCGCGCAGTTCCGCCACGGCGATATTATTCCATGCAAAGCGCACACTTGTCCGGCGGATATCAGGCCCTACCCGGGAATAACGGTTTTTTTTGTGGGCAAAGGCGTCTTCAGGAGTCTGGGAGGCGGGAAGAAAGTCGGGAAATCTATCGTCCAGGGAGCAGAACACCCGATCCGGCACGGAGGTGGTGCCGACACCGTTAGTGGCTATTGCCCGGGAGGCTGCATCCCATTCCTGCTGTGCCTGAGCGCGGCTGGCATCATCGGCGTAACTGTGTTTTATCAGGCGCGGGGCTATTTTTTCAAGTTCACACCGGATCTTTTCCGCCGCGGTATGTGCTTCCCGAAGAGGGAGGGCGTCAAGCAGTTTGAGGGTATCCGCCCAGACCCGGGCAGTCATAATGTAGGCTGCGGAAGTTTTTGTTGCCAGGGGTATAAAATATCTGCACCGGTCAAGGGCATAATTTTTGAGCATGCGTTTTCGAACCTTTTCAGGAACATCGGCTGGAATGGACAGTGATTCCGGATGAGTGCGGGCATAGTGGTCCAGCTCTTCATAGGTGCGTGTATAGAGATCAAATGCCCGGGACATGACCGCTTTCCACTCTTGTATATGCGTCGGATCAATACCGAGCTCTTCAGGGGAAACCAGAGAGGAGGGATCCATTTCTATGTAGCGGGTGCTTGATTCCTGACCGTCCACGAGCTGGGCCAGTTCAAATATTTTGTAGGCAAGATACATGGAGCAGTGATCGATGCAGATGGCAATTCCGCCGGTGAGACCGCCGATACTGGCATGGCCGTAATCGATAAATTTAAAGATTCTGTCCACGGAGGCATCGGGATTGTCCCAGTCAACGGTGCTGAGAATGTGATCGATGCCCTTGTTTGAACGGGAGTACCGTGCCAGGGAACTGGCAAGAATTTCCGGTGTCGCCTTCAGGGTATCTGCGGCAGTTTCCGGTGGTGTCAGGGTAATGGCCTGAATTTTCATTATTCCCCCAATATAAAGGAAAGCAGGATTCGTGCTGTATCGTAGAGATCCTGAATGAGTATTTGTTCTTCAGAGGTGTGTACCTTATCCATGCCGCAGGAAATAACCGCCGTGGGAATCCCCCGGGCATTGAAAAAGTTTGCATCACTTCCGCCGCCGGTTGATACGGTTTTCGGTGTGATTCCACATGAGGAAACAGCCCGCTGCAGCCGTCCGATTAATGCGCCGCTGCGCTCAAGTGTATAGCCTTCGTACTCACGGTGAAAAGAATATGTGCAGGGCAGAGAGTCCCGTTTTTCCAGGTCGGCGCACCAGTGTTGCATTTGCCGGTGAAACTGCGCCACCTTTTCCGGAGAGATACTGCGTATTTCCCCCTTCAGACGCACCTCTTCGGGGACAATATTGTCCGCTGTTCCTCCGCGGATACGGGCGATATTCGCCGTGGTTTCCGAGTCGAGCCGTCCCGTGGGGATTTTTTCTATAAGGCCTGCTGATCGTGCTATGGCATTGCTGCCTGCTTCGGGGTCAATACCGGCGTGGGCGCTTTTTCCGCGTATTTTGACGGTCCACGCATCGTGCCAGGGAGCCTGATATACAATTTTCCCCATGGGGCCGGTTGTATCCAGAACAACTCCCATGGCGGCATTCTTTTCTGAAATGTCACAGTTGCGGGCTCCCAGAAGGCCGATTTCCTCTGCCACGGTAATAATAATAAACACGGGAGGATGGGACAGATTATTTTCCTGCAGAATTCGTACTGCTTCGATAATCTGTGCAAGCCCCGCCCGGTCGTCGGCACCAAGAATTGTGTTACCCCGGCTGCGGATATACTCACCGTCAATCACGGGCTCTACAACTCCTCCGGTGACTACGGTGTCCATATGGGCCGAAACCATCACGGGCGGCCGGGACAGGGTGCCGGGGATTTTCAGAAACATATTTGAGGTATCACCGCCGATTTTCTCTTTGGTGTCATCGTACTGCACCGAAAGGCCCAGGTCGGTAAATGTCTTTTCAAGGTAGCGGGCAACGTTTTTTTCCTGTTTGCTTTCCCCGTGTATGGCGGCAAGCTCTAAAAACGTCTGCACTAATCGGTCTTTCTGTATCATATCTTTCCGTTTCGTAAGAAGTTGCCCTGCCTATTGCAGTTTTGCCAGACTTTTCTTCATTTTGTTCACCGTATCAGAAATACCGGCAAATTTCTCTTTTTCCTTCCCCACTACCGCTTCGGGGGCATTATTGAGAAATGCCTGGTTGGAAAGCTTTTTTTCCATACCGAAGCGTATTTTTTCCAGTTTTGTAATTTCCTTTTTCAAACGCTCTTCTTCCACAGCCTTATCGATAAGCCCCGCAAGAATAAAATACAGGGTTTGCCCCTTCACCACTTCCTGCCCGGCAAAATCCGGTTCTGCAGCATCGGTGGAAAAGGTTATTTCCTCAAGATGCACCAGATCTTTAAAGAGGTAGGCCCGGGGAATAAACCATTCCTGCAGAGGCGTTGATGCAGGGCGGATAAGGGCTTTACCCTTTTTGGAAGGAGGGATATTGTTTTCCGAGCGTATTGTCCGAAGGGCGGTGATCATATCCTTAAGGAGCTCAAACCGCTCTGCCAGATCCTCATCAATCCAGGCTTCATCACACCGGGGAAAGGAGTCCACCATGATTGATTCTTTCTCCATTACAGCCCGGTGGGAGAGTGTTTCACCCATGTGCTTCCAGATTTCCTCTGTTACATAGGGCATAAAAGGATGGAGGAGCTTGAGGGCTCCGCAGAGGATATAGGAGGAAACATTATATGCTCTCCGGCGGCATTCAGGAGTTTTGGGAGAATACAAATCACCCTTTTTGGATTCAATATACCAATCGCAGAAATCCCGCCAGATAAAGTCGTAGAGCGTATGGCAGGCCTCGTTGAATCTGAATGAATCCAGGGAGGAGCGCAGGGAGGCAATTGTTTTATTATAGCGATGCAGTATCCAGAGATCCTCTGTTTTGAGGTCTTTTTTGTCGGGGAGTGCCTCAAAACTCAGAGGCTCTTCAACATTTCCAAGCAAAAAACGTGAGGCATTCCAGAGTTTATTTGCAAAATTCCGTCCCATATCAAAGGTGTCTTTGCCCAGGTAGACATCGGCGCCCTGGGCTGTGATGGTGATCAGGGAATAGCGCAGGGCATCAGTGCCGTATTGGTTGATAATTTCCAGGGGATCGATGGAATTGCCCAGGGATTTGCTCATCTTACGTCCGCTTTTGTCGCGTACGGTTCCGTGCAGCACCACATGGGTGAAGGGGAGTTTTTTTGTAAAATGAAGGCTGGACATAACCATGCGCGCCACCCAGAAAAAGAGGATTTCCGGTGCGGTGACCAGGGTGTCCGTGGGGAAGAATTTTTTGAGCAGATCCGTTTCCTCAGGCCAGCCCATGGTGGAAAAAGGCCAGAGCCAGGATGAGAACCATGTATCAAGAACATCTTCGTCCTGTCTGAGATTGGCGGATTTGCACGCCGGGCACTGGGTGGGATCCTCCATCTCCACAATAAGCTCTCCGCAGTCTTCACAATACCACACGGGAATACGGTGCCCCCACCAGATCTGGCGCGAAATGCACCAGTCGCGAATCCCTTCCATCCAGTTGATGTAGGTTTTTTTCCATCGTTCGGGATAAAAGGTAAGTTCCCCTGTTTGTGCAGCCGTGAGCGCATCCTGAGCCAGGGGTTTCATTTTTACAAACCATTGATCGGAGTAATAGGGTTCAATAACCGTATCACAGCGGTAGCAATGTCCCACGGAGTGTTCGTGATCCGTTGTTTTTCCTGTAAGGTTCAGAGCTTTGAGATCTTCAAGGACCATGTTCCGTGCTTCGAAACGGTCAACCCCGCGATATTTATCCGGTACCGGACCGGTTACGCGGCCCCGCTCATCGAGGATAACGATATATTCAAGATTGTGATTCTGTCCCATCTGATAATCGTTGGGATCATGGGCGGGGGTAACCTTTACACAGCCTGTCCCAAACTCTGAACTGACAAAATTATCCCCCACGATGGGAATCTCGCGGTCTACAATGGGCAGTTGTATTGTTTTACCGATAAGATGTCCGTATCGTTCGTCTCTGGGATTGACCGCCACCGCCGTATCGCCCAGCATGGTTTCCGGGCGCGTGGTAGCCACCTCAACAGTGCCGGAGCCGTCCGTGAGGGGATAACGGAAATGCCAGAGATGTCCCGGAGTAGTCTGGTGTTCCACCTCATCATCCGCAAGGGCGGTATTGCAGCGGGGACACCAATTGACGATGTATTTTCCCCGGTAAATAAGACCGTCCTTATAGAGATCGACAAACACCCGCCGAACGGCCCGGGAGAGGCCCTTATCCATGGTGAACCGTTCCTTGCTCCAGTCGCAGGAGCTCCCCAGTTTTTTCAGCTGGTTGGTTATGGTGCGGTGGTATTCCTCTTTCCAGTTCCAGACCTCTTCAAGAAATTCTTTTCGTCCCAGTTTATGGCGGGATGAACCCCGCTGGGCCAGCTTGCGCTCCACCACGTTCTGTGTAGCAATGCCGGCATGGTCCGTACCGGGAAGCCAGAGCGCTTCATACCCGTCCATGCGCTTGTATCGGGTGAGAATATCCTGAATGGTATTGTTCAGGGCGTGGCCCATATGCAGAATCCCCGTTACATTCGGGGGAGGGATTACGATGGAATATTTTTCACGCGGCGAATCGGCTTCCGCTTCAAAAAACGAATTTTCTTCCCAGTACGTATAGATACGGTCTTCAACGGATGCCGGGTTGTATTGCTTCTCCATACACGGTTTCTCCAGAATATTGGTTTTACTAAATATAAATTCAGTTCCGTAAAAATGCAGAACCTGATTTATTTCTTTTACACGGCCTGTCGGGGAGCGTGTAGCCTCCGGTATGAGAAATATTTACGCAATTGAGTTTTTTTCTTTTTATTGACTTTTAATGTAACCCGTTCTATATTAACAACATAGTATAATGTGATGACCTTTGGCAGGAATCGCAATGGTTTCTGTCGGTCGGCCGGGCCCCCCTTCCGGCCGGCCCTTTTTTATTTTATAGGTAAATATATTTTAGTAAGGAGTGTTATTTGTCAGCAGTTGCCGATTTTGCAGCCCTCTTAAACAGGGATTACCCCCCTGTGGAACGTGAACACACCCCGCTGGAGTTTCACGCAAAGTCTGAAGAGCTCAAGGATATTCAGGCCGTGGTTTTTGATGTGTACGGAACCCTTATTGATTACTGGCATGAAGCCTTTACAGATGCGGAACAAAAGGATGCCTTTCTCCGCTCTGTCTTTGAGCAGACCGCTGATTTTTTTAAATTCACCCCCTTTCTGGAAAAAATAAACCCCGCCCAGGCTCCGGAGGATACGCTCTTTGATTTTTATCATAATCTTATCGGGCTGAAGCACGAGGAGGCCCGTAAGGACGGGAAAAAATATCCGGAAATTCAGATTAACGATATCTGGCAGGTTATTCTTTCCATCCTGGAAAATAACGGATATGAAAAACAGGGGTATCTGGAAGACCTCTCCCGTCATGATGCGTCGCGGGTGATAGCCTATTACTATAATTTCTTTGCCCTGTACCGCGGTTTTTTTCCCGAAGTAGTGTCGTCTCTGGAAAAGCTTCGTGCGGACAATATAACCCTGGGTATTCTTTCCAATGCGCAGTTTTATACCCCCCTGGACATCACCCATTTTATACGATATCAAAGTGATGATGAACTGGTGGATATCCATGAACTCTTTGATGTTGATTTGTGCTTTTATTCCTTTGAGTACGGTATTGCAAAACCGAGTCCGGATCTCTACCGTCGTCTTTTGCAGGGGCTCAGGGAACGCCAGATTGCTCCGGAGCAGGCGGTTTTTGTGGGAAATGATCTTGAGCTTGATATGATCAGCGCCCGCGAGGCGGGGATGAAGACCGCTTTTTTTACGGGGAATACCCATTCCACCTTTCTCCATGGGCGTGAACGGGAATTTGTTCCGGATATCGTCTTCTCCGATTATTCCCAGCTTCCCCGCAAGCTGTCCTTTCACGAGGGATAGATGGCTGAAACCTGTATCGGAATCGCCGGGTATATGGGAAGCGGGAAATCCACGGCCGCCCGTGTGTTGGGACGTGTGCTGGGTGCACCCTGCATTGATGCCGACGGGGAGGCAAAAAAGCTTATGGAGCAGGACCATGCTGTTCTGGCAGAAATTACTGATCAGTTTCACGTGGTGGAAAAAGGCCGCATTGATTATACCCGCCTGGGGGAGATTGTATTCGGTGACAGGGAGGCATTGCAGCGGCTGAATGCCTGCGTACATCCGCCCCTGATTGCCCGCCTTAACCGGCTGATACGCCGGGAGCCTGAAAGAATAGTCCTACTTGATGCGGCATTGATACCTCTGTGGAGACCCAAAATTTCTGTGGATTTTTCCCTGTGGATTGCGGCTCCCGCAGATCTGCGGGCTCAGAGGCTATACGAAAAAAACGGTGGGAATTATTCGCAGATACAGCGACGTATCGCTTCTCAGGAAAGGTTGTTTCCGCCTCCCCGTAAATCCTCATTCTGGAGTATAATTGATAATCGCGGCTGTCGTGAGGAGTATGAAGAAGAGCTTATTCGTCTTGTTTTGCGGCTGATAAATAATATATGAAACATTCTGAAAATGAAATTATACCCATTCAGCGTCTTTTGCGTATAGATTTTGATACTCCACTGGCACCGGATTTTATTCGGACTCTGGAAAAATTTTATGACTCCTTTGCAGCCTATCAGGAAGGTTTTTTGAAAACCACCCCCGTGGGCTGTGTTCATGGCTGCTATTCCTGCTGTTATCACTGGGTTGAAGATGTATACTCCTTTGAGGGAATAATTATAGCCGATTATATTCAAAAATACGTTCCCGAACGGGTAGAGGCTATACGTGAACAATGCCAGCGGGATGAAGCGGTACTGGAACGAATCTGGGAGGAAGTGGTATCCCGCAGTCCGGGAGGAGATGAAGAGCTGGAAACGCGGCTTTTGCTGGCTTTCCACAAAGAAAAACTCCCCTGTCCCCTTCTGAACAAAAAGGGGCGTTGTATGGCCTACGCGGTGCGTCCCATTACGTGTCGCTGTTTTTTCAGTACGGATTCCACCATGTGCCGCCCCGAAAATAATCACCGCCATACCTCACGGGGCACTTTGGTTATTCCTCCCGACGAAGAGCTTGAGGAGTACTTTGATGAAATTCATGAAGCCTTTAATGACCACGCCGTGACCGGTTTGCGGGCCCTGCTGGCCCGCCTCTTATAATTTATTCTTCCTCTGCATACCACTGATATTCAAACAGTATTTCTCCTGTGGCGGTCTTCAGGACGGCGTTTCTTTTGTAGAGTGCGTTATCCACGCCATAGGTGATGGTGAGGGTTGCTTCTGTATCACCGTCGGGATGGTTTTCCAGGGGAACATCCATGGTGACCGTGGTGGTTCGTTTATACACGGTATCATGATTCTTTTGTATTTCAAATGTGCAGGAAAAGGTTGAGTCAATTCTATTGCTGTAAAAGTTTCCGTCTCCGGAAATTGCATTGTCACTTCGAGAGGTGATATCATAGACTGATGAGTCTTCGCGCCCCTGTTCGGGTTCAAGGTAGAGATACCGGAGATGTTCTTGTGAGAGAACAATTTCCTCTCCGGATAAATCTGCCTCTGCATCAAAATATACGGAATCCACAAACTGCGTCTCTTCCAGTACAAATTCCTCGGTTCCGCTGAATTTGTACGATTCAACGAGGGGGTCACTGACGCCTGGTTCTTCAGTTGCAAGCTCCACGGTGACCATGAATGAACCGGTGAGCAGGCTTTTTCCCTGCAGGAGATGGGTCTGGGCTATCGATTCCTCAATATCCCCTTCCACGGAAACATGGAGCCGGGCTTTCATGTATTCAAAATCAAGATCCTTATCGGTAATGGTATCCAGAATAATGACGGTGTTTTCGTCTTCGTAGAGTGTATCGCCGATTTCGGGCAGAAAGGAGTCGTCCGCGGTGGCGTGGGTAGTACTGTTTTGGCTGTTGATAATAGAGTCAAAATCAAAATCCCAATCGAAATCTGAGAATGCATCGGGGAATACGGGACGGCGCATGCGTGCTGAGACATCTTCATAAAAGGATTTTTCTTCTTCAAAATCGGTAAAATTATTCTGGGTGTCTGTGTCGTCCGAATCAAATATACAGGCCGAAAAGCCCAAAACAAGACAACATATTGCAAGTGCTTTTTTCATAATTCCCCCTGTGGAATAAAAAAAGATTCTCTCCTTAAGATACAATGATACGTTTTTTTTGTGGATTTTTTCTGCATGTACCGGTAAATTGACTATTTTTAGAAAAGGTGGTGTAATATGGATACAAAACGCTTCTTTTGTTTACCTGTTGGGGTGTGGTGTACTATTGTGATAATTATCGGGTTCAACAATTTTGCGGAGAACAGAATATGAACATATGGAGACGTAATTTCAGCCACGGGGCTGCCTGCATGCTGTGGGTGGTGGTTTTCTTCTGTAGCAGCCTTGCGGCATCTGCATCAGATGAAAAGGGAACATCAGGTGAAGAATTGGACCTGTCGGCCCTGCTCAATATTGTTATTGAGACAGGATCATTTCTGGATTTTGATCTTGCCAAAACACCCCATACCATTTCCATTATTGATGCCCGGGATATTCATACCTCCGGCTCGCGTAATCTCAATGAACTCCTTGAGATTTATGTCCCCGGCTTTCAATACATGATAAATAAATGGAACGGAACCGTCTGGGGCATGCGCGGTGTTACCAGTGACCGCAACGACAAAATCATTGTGCTTATAAACGGAAAAAAACAGAATCTTCAGAGTTTCCACGGCTTTGCCACAGAATATGACCTTGGTCTCTTGGGAGATATTGACCGTGTTGAGGTGTTGCGGGGCCCTGCGGGGCTTGTGTACGGTTCCGGTGCCATTGCGGGGGTGGTGAATATTGTCACAAAGACTCCGGCGGATTCTGAATCCTTTGCCTCGGCACAGATGGAGCTGAATACAAAAAATGCAGTCTATGGTCATCGGCTTCAGGGCGGAATCTATACCCGTTTTTCCAATGGTCATGAGCTGAGTGCCTATGCCGGGACACACGAAAGTGACGGGCATGGTGAAAATACAGCCCGGGTGTACGGGTATCACGAAGCGGGATATGTTGCTGCGGGAGAAAGATCGAATACTACGGGAAGCCCCTGGAGTACTCCGGGCAATTATCTGACGTCCCTGGAATATCGAATGGAAAATCTTACTCTCTACAGCCGCATTTCCCGGCAGGTTACGTCCCTGGATGTTTATTTCCCCCCTGAAGGGCTGAATATCTGGCGATGGGCCGGCGGGCAGCGAGCCATGCGGCGGGATAATACTATGACCGGTATCGACTATTCCACCCACATCGGGGCGGATCGGCTTACCATTGACGGGGCAGTTTGGGGAGTTACCAATCAGTCGCTGCAGCTGGAATCGGCGAAGGAGGCTGAAAAAATTCACGGTACGGGTGGTGAGCGCCGGTATGAAGTGACCGCACAATACCTCCTGCAGCGGATTACTGATTTTCAGGCCGCCTTCGGTGTTGAGTATGGCCGGTATGCTCTGGGTGATGATCTGCAGGGCAGAAATTTCGGATTCAAAACACCGGATACTGAATATGATAATATCGCGCTTTTTACGGAAGGCTATTATGATATAAACCGGCTTATAAGTGCAGGAGCGGGGGTACGGTATGACAGACACACCGAGACAGCGGGGGTTTTGAGCCCCAAGGCATCCGTGGTTTTTACGCCGAATATGAGAAACTCTTTTCAGTTTATTGTCCAGTCCAGTTCCAATACTGCCGATGCTTTGGCGTATAATCAGCCCGATCACTTTACCTATGAAGGCGGGCAGTGGTATGGCGCGGATGATTCGGTATACATTGTGGATCTTCAGGCAGGAGAGTTTACGGATGATCCCTCTGAAGCAGCACGGAATACATATGGAGAGGTGAAAACGCGTTTGGGTAATATTGAGGCACCCGTGGAACGTATTGATCCGGAAAAATCATTCTCCCTGGAGCTGGCGGGCCGCCATTCCCTTTCGCCGCATATTAATGCCGCAGGTTCGTTTTCATACAATCGCCTTTCCCGTCTTTTGCTCTGGGATGGATCTGCCCGGTATCGTACACAGAATCTGGGAAAATATGATGCTCTGGTTTTTGAAGGCGAAGCGGACTATGAAAACAAGGGGCTTTCTGCGGGGCTTTCCGGTTCATTTATGGTACCGGTTAATTTTGATACCTCGATGACAACATTCCGGCGTCCCCATATCCGTCCCGAATTTAATACGGACCGTGAGATCTGGGAGCCCGTTCCCGTGCCGGAGGAAGATTCCATCAGTCTTACCTCAAGTATGATTCGGGATCAGATTTCCCATGACGGACGGTTTTTCAACAGTCTCCATACGGTAACAATGAAAACCTTCCTGGACTGGCAGATACAGGACTATCTTCTTTTCCATACAAATGCCCGGGTCTTTTTTGGATTATGGGGGCGACGGGGAATTGAGGAATCCTTTGAACAGCAGTACTCATCAATTGATTATCTTGGTATCTCCCAGCCCTTTCGAATGCCCATGGTGAAATGGAATTGTGCCCTGCATTTTTCTCTGAAAAATGACCTCACTCTCAGTGTTTTTGCCTATGATCTGCTGGGAAATTCAGATAATATTCACGGGGTTCGCTGGCATCAGATGGCGGCGCCGGTTCAATCAGAACTGTATACGGTGGATCAGCGGACCTTTGCTTTGAAGTTACGAAAAGAATTTTAACAGACGTTTGTTCATGTTTTTGGTCTTTCCGCCCCCTTTGGCCATCAAAACCCCGATGGTGGAAGATACAGGGCTGCCCTGTCTCTTCCGTCTGAGGCGAATGATCATTCCTTCCAACACAGCGAGGTCCACCATCAATTATTCCCGCACCCCGAGGACGGCCTTATAGCGCACCACCTCACCGTTGTCATATTCCACGGCGGCAATGACCGCATAGGATCCTGCTGTAACACG
>JBNJEI010000013.1:0-50516 GCA_051745755.1 Fibrobacterota bacterium | reverse complement strand
TAGGTTATACGCCTATGGGCATTAACGGCAAACAATCCATCATGCAGGGACTCAACAATCTTTTCATAATCACGTTTTCGCAATCCATAAAGCACCGTATCCCCCTTGAAGCATACAATCAGACATACCCTGATAATGTATACCAAATTTTCAGCGCATGATCAAAAAAAAGTCCCTTTGGGGATCTTTTTTCAAAACACATTGACAATCAGGGAATTAGTCTTGTATATTGTTTGTAACGATTACAAACCTGGAGGAATTACAATTTGAATCCATATGAAACAGCAGGCCTTCTGTCTGACCGGGGTATAAAACCGTCACTGCAGCGAATTGCCATTTACAATTTTCTCTGTAACAACAGAATACATCCCACTGCAGACGAGGTCTTCCGGGGAATAAAGGATGCCATTCCCACCCTTTCAAAGACAACGGTATATAATACTCTGTCCTATTTTCTTGAAAAAGATGTTGTTCAGCAGATAACCATAGACGATTCATCCCTGCGGTATGATATTAATACGAAGGAACATGGCCATTTTCTGTGTAAAAAATGCGGAATGGTGTATGATTTCCCCTTTCCTCTGAATGATATAACTCAACACATTCCCTCTGGTTTCTCCATTCTGTCATATCACATCAATACCACCGGAATATGTAAAGACTGTAATTATAATAGTAACCCGTAAAGGAGATAATATGAGCGTATTAGTTGGAAAAAAAGCACCTGATTTTTCTGTGACCGCTGTTCAGGGAAGCACCATTATTGAAAATTTTTCCCTTGCAGATGTGGAGGAGAAATATATTGTATTGTTCTTTTACCCTCTTGATTTCACCTTCGTCTGTCCCACTGAACTCCATGCATTTAATGAAAAACTGCATGAGTTTAAAAAAAGAAACACTGCAGTTATCGGCGGAAGTACGGATTCTCATTTCAGTCATTTGGCATGGCTGAATACTCCCGTGAACCAGGGTGGCATTGAAGGAGTAAGCTATCCTATAATTGCAGATAAGACCGGGGATATTGCCCGGGACTACGATGTCCTGGTTGAAGGAGAAGGTATCGCCTACCGCGGACTGTTCCTGATTGACAGCGAAAAAATCGTTCGACATCAGATTGTCAATGATCTCCCCCTCGGCAGAAGTGTGGAGGAAGTCCTTCGTCTTATAGATGCATTACAGTACACCGAAAAATACGGCGAAGTATGCCCCGCAGACTGGAAAGAAGGTGATGCAGCGATGAAGCCGGACAGTGAAGGGCTGAAGGATTATTTCACAAAATAAGAACAATGTTTTTTAAAGGAGCATGCGTAATGAGTATTGAAAAGAAGGCAGTCTACTATTGCAGTATCTGTAAGAATCTTGTTGAATCCCTTTGGAATGGTTCACCATCCATAGTGTGCTGCGGGGAAGAGATGCAGAAACTGGAACCTAAAAAAACCGATACGGGAAATGAAAAACATGTTCCCGTTGTACATCAGGACGGATCCAGCGTTACGGTAAAAGTCGGTGATGTACCGCACCCCATGACAAAGGATCACTATATACTCTTTATTGAAGTAATAGCGGGAGACAAGGTCTATCGTTACGACTTTACTGAAGATGATATCGCCGGTCCGGATCCGGTGGCTGAAGTTACCTTTGCAGTTGAAGATGCGATTACAGAAGTCCGTGAGTTCTGTAATATCCATGGATTGTGGTCCACTACACTGTAAGCGCTGATACTATGCGTATTATAAAGGAGAAGGAGTATATCCTTCTCCTTTTTTTATTGTATTTATTAAATTTGTCAATAGAATAATACAGCATTAATTATTTTAACAACTTGCTTTACTGTTTATATCCTCAATGCGGGAAGAGAATGCTGAAAGTTGAACATATTGTTGCCTTTCTTTCGAAGAACAGGATAAAAATTGCCCTTGCTGTGTTGCTTGGTACTGTTTTTTTCGCAGCGGGGCTCACCAGGCTTACCATCGACAATGACACCATGAAATCGGTTCCGGCAAGCCTGCCTGAAAGACAGGCTCTGGATTCCCTGGATGCAAAATTTGATGCACCGTTCACACTTTTGGTACTGCTGTCATTTGAGGACAAAAAAGAAACATTATCCCATAAAATCGCGGCGGTAAAAGACCTTGCTGATACATTCCTGGCCGTTCAGATAGAGGAAAAACAGGCCATAACCAATGTCACTCACATTGAACAAATGAAGGTTCCCGTAAATTCCGGCGGATTCGTTCCCCGGCTCACCGTGGAAGACCTGATACCCAGGGATACTGCGGTATCGGAAGAGGAGCTGGAGGAGCGCCTGGAAACCTATGATTCACTTATCGGTTCACTTATGTCTGAATCGGGGGATGCCTTTACCCTGGTTCTTGATATGAACCGTACTATAGAACGACCGCTGATTGTTGAACGCCTTGTTTCCATCGTTGAACGGGAAAATGAAAAAGAGAACATTGCAGCCCATATAACGGGCGGCACTGCCATGTCCTATTTCATCAGCGAAAAGACAAAAAAAGATTTTATTCTGCTCCTCCCGCTCTGCCTGCTTATCTCAACACTGCTGCTCTATATTGTTTTTAGAAGAAAACTCTACGTATTCCTTTCTCTTCTCGTTATATCCATTGCGGTCATATGGACCTTCGGTTTTATGGGCTGGACCGGGACCCCGCTTTCCGTTGTAACCTCAGTGATACCGATAATACTGTTTCCCATCGGAGTGGCAGATTCGATCCACCTTCTCAAGACATTTTCCCGCCTGCGCTGGCGTGAACGCATGCCCTTTGAAAAGGCTCTTGAAGAGACCTACCGTGAACTTCTCCGTCCAATTATATTAACATCAATAACAACCTTCATCGGCTTCAGTTCATTTATATTTTCAGACATTTCCTGGACCAGAACCTTCGGTATATTTACCGGCCTGGGAGTAATGCTTGCCCTCATTTTTTCCCTCCTTCTTCTCCCTATCTTCCTCTACTACGAAAAAGAACATGAACTGCACTATCACAAGGCACGGGTACGCAAACCCTCCCGCACACTCTATAATTTTATCACGAAACATATTTTTAATATACCTGTCCATATAGCCGCCCTTATTGTTATTGTCGTGGTATCATTTGCGGGCATAAATAAGATTTATTTTGAAACAAATCCCATGTCCATGTTTTCTGAAAACAGCACCATTGTTCAGTCGGATAAACGTATTTCCAAAAATTTCCATGGCACCCGTTTTTTTGATGTGGTACTCACCCAAAAAGACGGAGATCTGAATAATCCCGAAAGCTGGGAATCCATTAATGATATAGTTTCGCATACCGAATCCCTTGATGCTGTGGGGAATGTCATATCCATACTTCCCTTTGTAAAAGAAGCGGGACGTGAAGTGGCCCAAACGCCATTTTCTGCCACGGCAATCAACCTGTTGTTTGAAAGCAGAAATCGTCTCTCTGAAGAAGGGCATGCGGCTTTGCAGGATCACATCAGCGCAGACAATGCATCATTAAAACTCACCCTGGTATGCAAAAACATCGATGATCCAAAATTTGACTACCGCGAAATTGCGGAAAATATTGAAGCCTATATTGCAGCCAACCATGATGATTTTGATCCCTTATTTGCCGGCCCGGCCCTCCTCACAAATGCCACTCTTGATCTCTTGGTTGATACCCAGATAGATACCCTCATTCTCGCGATCATCTTCGTTTTTATTATTTTGGTACTTTTATTCAAATCAGTAAAAATCGGTCTATACACCACCATACCCATAATACTCTCAACACTTATGACCTATGCGCTTATGGGCCTTTTCGGTGTCTCCATAAATCTTGTAACGGTCATTGTCATCAATACCTGCATCGGTATCGGCATCGACTATTCCATCCACTTTACCTCGGGATTTCTGTTTTATCAAAAGTCCTGTTCTGATAACAGAAAGGCCTTGACAAAAACTGTCTTCAACAAGGGGTCTGTCATTCTGTTTAATACAATGGTTGTTGGAGCAGGGTTTTTGGTACTTATCTTCTCAAACTTCCCCCCCATACGATCCTTTGGACTATTTATTTTTATATCCATGATTATCAGCTCCCTCTTCTCCATACTCTTTCTGCCCGTGCTGCTGAGAAACATTCCAGCGCCACAGGATACTCAGAGAAAAATCGCAGAAAAAAACAAGAAAAACATCTGATGTCATGGGCAGTTTTGCCCGGTAATAAACCACCAATAAGACCACAGAGGAGGCAGTTATGAAAATAATTACCGTTCCCTTTGCACAAAACAATTACGCCTATATACTATGCGAGGGCACCAGGGCCATTGTAATTGATCCCGGTGAAGCCGGCGCTGTTGAAGCGGAGATTGAAGACACGGGGCTTATCCTGGAAAAAATTCTTCTGACGCATCATCATGCAGACCATAGCGGCGGTGCAGATGTTCTTGCAAAGAAATGGGGTATACCCGTCTATGGTTCAGGAAAATCACCGATATCGGCTGTTACACATACCCTGCACGAAGATGACACGGTTACCCTGAATACCTGTGTGATACGGGTTCTTGAACTTCCCGGCCATACACAATCCTCCCTTGGCTTTTTTATTGAAAACCCCGCCGTTGTCTTTACGGGGGATACCCTTTTCAGTGCCGTTTGCGGCAAAGTTTTTGACGGAACCCTGCAGCAGATGTATACCTCCCTTCAGCAACTGGCGGCTCTGCCTGAAACCACGCATGTGTATTTTGGTCACGAATACACTCAAAGGGGCCTTGATTTTGCCGAATCAATTGAACCGGATAACAGAGAAATTCATCGATACCGAAATAACCTGCCCGCCCGCACCACTCCCACAACCATGGTACAGGAAAAAATGATAAACCCCTTTCTCCGTACCCAATCCGAAGAAATTCGACGCAATCTCAGTATGGAAACTGCATCGGCACTGGAGGTATTTACCGCCCTGCGAAAAGGAAAAGACCGCTGGTAGCGTATGAAAAAACGTATGATTTCAGGAACAGCTCCCGGGTGTATAATGCCGGGAGGTACCGTAAACACACACTTTTTGGGAAACTTATATCACCGATGTGAGCCCGCCTGATAAAATATATTCCTGTTCTCTTCAAGAAGAAGCGACCCATATTCAAGAACGTCAGCAGGAGAATACCGGAATAAGCCGTTATCGCTGAAACCGGCACGGTTCCGGGATTTAAGTTCTGCGCCAAGAGGGTCCCAGGAACTGACAAAATCCAGGTTGAGATCGCGAACAAACATCTGAGTTTTAAGCCATTCCATTTCCGCATCACCGTCAATGTACCATCCCTCAAAGGTCTTACTGTATCTATAGGAAACAGCAAAAATTTCTTCCAGGGCGTGCATAATTGGATTGCGAAACGGAAATGGCACACCTCCGCCAATAACACTTACGTCACTGCGATGCAGTAATTTCCAGGTTGTACTCCCCGGACCCCAGCAGCTGAGAAGGGAATCTTCATAAAGCTCGTGAAATCTGGAACCGGCACCAACATAACTGTATATGGGATGAAAGGTACGTTGCACCTCCCTGTGACGCCGAAACTGCTCATTAATCAATCCTGTTTTTGCCGGTGAAGACATACGGTAATAGGCATGCCCTTTGCAAAAGTCCCAATTAAAGGCATTCATCACCACCGTAAGCTCGTGGGACAAAACTTCATCTATTAATTTCCGGATAAAAAATTCGGT
Source organism: Fibrobacterota bacterium (assembly GCA_051745755.1). Lineage (GTDB taxonomy): Bacteria > Fibrobacterota > Chitinivibrionia > Chitinivibrionales > Chitinivibrionaceae > Chitinivibrio. The sequence continues at coordinate 44,809 of JBNJEI010000013.1, read as the reverse complement.
GTGCTGCACTCCCTGCTGTTTGAGAAAATCATGGGACAGAATAAGATGAAGAATATTCGCCCTGCCATCACTGAAATCAATCATCTGCGAAATCAACCGACTGCAGCGCCTTTTTTCTTCCATATCGGGAGATACGGGAGGCCGGTTGACGGAAACCCCTTTTGAGGACATGACCGACTGTAATCCCGATAGGCACTTTATGGAATGTATTTCATCAGTGGCAAGCTGACGTCCCAAATACTGTTCAGCCGCAGTCAGAACGATCACGTGTCCCAGGGAATCCCACTGCGGAAAATCACCCATTTTTGATGTGTCGTCAAGTTCTGCAAGGGGAATATTCAGGGCAGATCCCACCAGGTTATGTGCCGGGGGATACTCATCATCAAAAGTGGGCAGAGCGTGTCGGACAGAAGCATTTTTCAACCGCACACGATCAATTTTACCCACTGAGGTCCGGGGGAAATCCTGTACCGTATATATGCCGCTTACGGCATTAATTGAAGGCAGAAGACCTTTTAATTTATGCAGAATATCACTGTGGACCACTTCACCATGACAAGCTTCATTCTGCACAATAACATATATTTCTATGACCTCTCCAAAATGGGGATTTTCCCGTGATATACAGCAGGCTTCATGAACTGAATCCATATTGTTGAGGGACTGATCCAATTCAGAAAGAGAAATATTTTCGCCGGAAAATATGGCTATGTTTTTTTGCCTTCCCCGAATGTAAAAATAGCCATCCCTGTCTTTTTCTGCAAGATCCCCCGTAATAAGCCATCCATCCTGAAAGGCTTTTTCTGTAGCACCAGGATCATCCAGATATTCAGACATCAGCGAATTACTCCTGACCAGGAGACTTCCCACAACTCCCGGGCCTGCCCCCCTTCCATCGGGGGCAATAATCCGCGCCTCATGATTAATCGGCATGCCCACTGATCCGGCCCTGTATTCACCGGGGGGAATTGGATTGGCAAAAATCTGACCGCAGGTTTCAGTCATTCCCATGGTTTCAATAATCGGTATCCGGTAGCGCCGTATAAACTGGTGAAATATTTTCTCAGGAAGCTTTGCTGAAGCAGAACGGCAAAATCGAATCCGCGAAGACAGCGTTTCCTGCACCCCGACGGGGATATCGTAGTCTGCAAGCATTCTGTAATGAACCGGGATTGCCGATATCCACGTACATTCTGCCGCACATACTTCGTGCAGAACCTGTGAAGAATCAAAAAAATCCTGATAATAATAGATAGAGCCGCCACTGAGCACCGGAGCAAAAAAAGTGGTAACGATACCGTTGATATGCGTCATGGGGAGAACACAGAATCCTCTGTCCTGCTCTGAAAGCATAAAATTAGAGATAACATTTGCAGCTCCAAAACACAACGCATCATGTCGTAGAACAACACCCTTGGGGTGTCCGGTGCTGCCCGAGGTATAAATGCATAACGCCGGATCTGATGACTCAGGCACGATAAAAGAAGCTGGATCAACAGCTTCATCAAAATCATCATACGCGTAAGAATCTCTGTCCAAAACGGTGCAAAAATCTTTTCTGCATGTATTAATAATACAATCGGCAGAAAAGCGATCGGTGATATTTGCAAGGCGACTCTCATCAATCCCGCTGCTTTCGGGAAGTACCAGGGCACGATTCATCCAGCATGCAACAAGGGCAGTAATAAAATCCACACTGTTTTTGCCCAGAACAATTACCCGATCCCCCTGTTTCATTCCGGCCCGGGAAAAAAAAGCACTGAGTCGTACTGCATCGGCACAGAGTTTTTTGTATGAAAGCGGTGATTCCCGGGAAAAGAATGCGAAATACCCGGTATCATCTTTTCTGTTCATAAGATATCTTACAATACTGTCAGCCATGCTGTTGGTCCCCCTTATTCCTTAATTCCGGTTTCTGCATCAAGATAGCGTAATATTTTCTCCCGATATGCGAGGAAATCCCTGTTGAGATAATCCCTCTGTTCCCCCAGATCAATTTTTTCATCAAGAATAATCCGGGAGGGGCACTTACTCAGAACAATTATGCGGTCAGCCAGATACACAGCCTCCACGACACTGTGTGTTACAAAGACAATGGTCTTGTTAAAGTCTTTGAGAATCTGTAATAATTCCTGCTGCATCAGCTTTCTGGTCTGAGCATCAAGGGCACCGAAGGGTTCGTCCATAAGAAGTATATCCGGATCGTAGGCAAGAGCCCGGGCAATGGAGACACGCTGTTTCATTCCACCGGAAAGTGTATGGGGATATACATGGGCAAAGTCAGCCAACCCGACCTTTTCCAGATAATACAGTGCCCGGGTTCGCCTGTCCCGTCGGCTGCCCCGTAATCCCGAAAGCACATTTCCCAAAACAGTCCGCCAGGGAAAGAGAGCATAATCCTGAAAAACAAACCCACGATCTTTTCCCGGTTTTTTGATGGATGCACCGTTTATGGACACCCTTCCCTGTGTGGGAAAATCGAAACCGGCAATCATATTAAGCATGGTGGTTTTCCCACAGCCCGATGGCCCCAGTATTACAAAGAAGCTGTTCCTGTCTATTCCCACATCTATTCCATCTAACACAACCGCAGAGTCAAAGCGTTTTATAACATTCTTAAATTCTATCATTCCCAATGCCCCATTTATCAACAGTGTTTTTTTGAATCAGGGAAACAATCAAAACATTCATAGAGTATCCCAGCATGCCAATAATTACAAGTGTACAAAATGCACGATTAATATTATAAAACTGTCGGGAAGTAAAGAGGAGAAATCCCAGCCCCTGCTGCGCAGCTCCAAGCATTTCCGCCCCGACAAGCGCTCTCCAGGAATACGCAACCCCCATTTTCAATGCCACAAGAATATAGGGAAATGAAGCGGGAATCGTAACCCGGACAACACACTCAAATCGTGAATATCCCATAATTCGGGCTGCTCTGAGGAGATTTTTATCTACATTTTCCAGTCCGTCAAGAGTGGTATGCACGATTGTGAAAAAGGCACCCAGAAATATAGCAAGGATAACTGTTGTATCAGATATCCCTGTGATAATAAGGAGAAGAGGAACCCAGGTAATAGTCGGTACGGATCGCATAAAGCTTATCAGGGGCTCAAAAGCGAGCTTTACATATGTATTTAAACTCAGAATAATCGCAGCAAGAATTCCCAGACCGGCAGATAGGACGTATCCTGTTACCAGGCGAAATAAACTGGCCGTAATATGAGAAAAAAGAAGGGTATCAAAGGCATTGCTTTCATATGCATACAGTGTAAATATAACCAGAACGACAAGAGGGATAATTTTGGATTTAGCCATAGGTATTCTTCATTCCCCACTCTGCTATGGTTTTCTTTTCAAGGTACGCAATAAATATCTTCTCGATAAGAAGACAGGTGATTCCCGAAACAAGGATGCCCAGAAACATAGTATTGGACTGAAGTAATTCCCGGGCATCGTAGGTCATATACCCAATGCCATATTGCGTTGCCGCTATCATTTCTATGGCAATAATTGTTCGCCAGGCGCGTGAGAAGGATTCTTTCAGTCCCATAATAAGAAAGGTACTCATGGCCGGAATTCTAACAAAAAGAAACTGATACACCCCGGAGTACTGCAGCATGTGTGACAGATTAATCAGATTTGTATCTATACCGGCATTACCCTGTATTGTGTGATAGAACCCCGGAAAAAAAGCGGTCAGGGCCCCCACTGTAAGAATTGTGATATTTCCGAAACCAAGCAGAATTATTCCGACAGGAGCCCAGGAAATACCCGGGATAGCCATAAAAAAAGAAGCAAATCCCTCCATAAGCCTCTCTCCCTTCAAAGAAGAGGAAAGAAGGGCACAGAAAACGCCCAAAGGATATCCGATAATCACACTGACTCCCAGCCGAAATACGGATGCACGCAAGTGAAGCAGCAGGGTTGTATTACCCTGTATTGCTTTAAAAATGTCCAGGGGAGAAGAAAAAAGCGCGGAATTAATCCATTCCAGACCCGAAGCAATCTCCCATAGTATCAGTATTACTGAAAAAAGCAGGCCCGGAAGAAAAAATGACGCGTACTTATCGCTCATTCCGGATCCGCTCCTGTGCTTCCTGCAGAAAGGATCGGTCAATATAAAACTCAGGAACGGATTCCAGTTTGCCCTGTTCATGTAAAAACTCTGCTGTAGTCGTGAGTTCCTCCACAAGTGTCTCATCAAAATCCAGGGAAAAATCTATACGCTCAAACATAAGCTGATAGGCATCACTGGAAACAGATATACCCATATCCCGTGAAGCCTGCGCTGCGTATTTTGCAGCTTTTTCGGGATCATCCTCAATCAATTCAGCTTTTTTCAGGTGCGCCATAAGAAATCGGACCAGTTTTTCGCGATTATTATCAGCATAGGCTCGCGTGGTATGTATCTGTACCGGTGTCAGGGCAACATCACCATAACTCTGCAAATGCAAACCAACGTCCTGGGCAAGAGATATCTCCCCCGTGGGTGCCCATACAGTAAATGCTTCAATCCGACCGGAAGCAAGGGTTGAAATCATATCTTCAGTATTCAGATTCACCCACTTGAAATCATCCCAGCTCAAATCGCTGCGGGAATCAAAATATTTTCGCAAAACAAATTCCGCTCCTGTTCCGAAACGTGTACCCACAACCGCCCCTTTCAATTGCGCCCAATCCTCCACCGTGGAATCCCGAACTATGGTGGAATATCGATTCCCGCGCTGAATAACACCGATAATTACCATCTTTTCGCCCATGGAATTAAACAGAGCTGCGGTTTTTGAGTCCGATCCAACATTGACATCTGCATTTCCGCTTATGAGGGCTGCCGTATTCTCCGTACCGGAACTAAACAGAATATGCTCAACATCAATCCCAGCCTCTTCAAAGAAATCATAGCCCTGCAAAAGAAACTCTCCCGGATAGTATTGCCCGCCGTAAACAAGCTCCTCTGAAGAGATCTTCATGCAGAGAAAAATACTTACGATAACAACAAGATACGTTTGTTTCATTCATTACTCCTTTTTATCTGAATTTCTTGGATCAAAGAGCTTTCCGACTCATAAAAACAACTGTAGTAAGAATGCCAATCTACTGACAATAATACAATATACTCTATTTATTACGAATTTTAAAATATTTTCATACATGCTTAATTCTTCGGAAAAAACATCCCGTGCCTCGGTTAAGATCTTTTCTTCGCCGGATACAGGGGCTGTTCGCACACCAATTAAGCATAACATATATTACAATTGCAGAAGATAAAATATATGTGATTATACTCATTTAATAAGGAAAAACAATGAACACATTTCAAAGAAACGCAGTTATTGCTGCGTCAATACTCGTAATCGTTATAATTTTGGCCGCATCAAGAATGTTTATGGTGGTAGCCCCCGGGCATGTGGCGGTCTCAACTCTCTTTGGAAAGGTCTCTGAGGAGACCTACGATGAAGGGCTGCATTTTCCGGTAAACCCCCTGCTTAACTGGACATTCTACGACAGCAGGGAGAAAACCATAAAAGAAAAAATTCAGGTACCCACGCAGGATCAACTGCAAACCGTAGTCGACGTCAGCGTTCAATACCGGGTAAACAGCAGTAAAGCCTCTTCAATATTGCGGAATATCGGTACCATTGATGATGTAATCCGCATTCACATCAATCCCGCGGTTCGATCCATTGTCCGTGAGCAGGGAAAGGATATTGAACGGGCGGAACATTTTTTCCATGCAGATACCCAGGAGCAGCTGAAAAAAGGCATTTTGCAGGATCTCCGTACGTATCTGGACGGCCGGGGCATTATTGTCTCCGATGTTTTGATACGAGATATAAATCTACCCCAGTTTATTGTGGAAGCCATTGAACTGAAAAAAGAGCACGAACAGCGTGCGCTCCAGCAGAAGGCGGAATTGCAGCGTTTCAAAACAGAACAGGAGCAGAAGGTGGCTCAGGCAGAAGCTGAAAAAGAAGCCGCAGAAATGGAATCACAGCGTATTGATATTCTTTCTCAAGCCCGGGCGCAGGAAATTTCACGGATTAATAACGCCATACAAAACAATCCTGCCTATATTCAGCTTGAAGCCATGCAGGCCCTCAAAGATATATCAAAGGACGAATCTTCGAAAATTTATTTTATGAACGGAGACAGCCCCAATCCGCTTCCTCTTATGAATGTGGGCGGAAGAGAAAAATAATTACGGACAGAACCGGTTTAATAAAGCGGCGTTTTCAGCGCCGCTTTATTTTAATTTCACAACTCTGCGTAAGTTTTTTCTCCTTCATTTCCCATCATCCGTATAGGCGTTATTCCGGCACTCACAAGGGTATCAAAAAAACAGTATATCTTGCCCGCCGGATAATACTCGTTTAAATGCCCCTGAAGCCGCCCGTCACTGCTGTAGATATGAAACCCATACCCGCCGGCACAGATCGTGACAAAACAAAATAACCCGGAATATTCTCAAGCTCCTCCAATATCGGTACCCACACGGTAAATGTCTGGTTTTGTTTCCAATTTACATATCAACGTGCTATCTTGTTTTTATAGTATTTGATGCCACAGATACCCGGGAACAGGAGCTATACGCGTGCATTTTGTTGTTTCTCATTTAAACATATAATAGGCCGGGGGCACAATTCCCTTCACAAAAAAAATGTGCAGAACTCCGACGTACCACCTCCTGTTATTCTTACATATCACATCGGGTAAAATATAAAAGAAATACAGATACAGTAGTAAAAGAAGGCCTGTGTTCCCATCGGTATTCTGTCATATACCATTCTCTGTTGCGGCGTAAATTCACCGTATATACACCGTTCTGTGCATATGTATGTTCCCTGCCAAATCCTGAACCTGCAGGATATAGATACCGGGAGAAAGCCCCAGGTTTCCTAGATCAATTTCTTTTGCACCCACAGTTGATATAGTTTTCAGCTGACGTCCGCTCACACTGCTTAATCGTACCCGGAGAGGAGTTTCCTCTGCAATGGAAAGAACAGTACCATACAGTACACAGGGCTCTTCCGGCCTGTCACGTTCAATTATCGATATCGTATTTGCCGTGTCCATAAGAGCTTCAAAATATGCTGCAGATGCCATGGTGCCCCCATTTACCTCCGAGCGAATAACAATACGCAGACGCCCACCCACACCCAGACTGCCAAAAGATTTGAAAGCCGTTTCCTGCACTCCATGGGTATTCTCCCATGTCCCGGCATCAAGGGGGGCACCCCAGTCGTCAAGCCAATTATTATGGTAGACTTCATATTCGTATATACGCCCCATTTCACTGTCCTGACGGGGAGTATAACGCAATCCGCCAATGGGAGGCCCACCGCCGCATATTGGTTGATCTATTTCCAGTATGATCTCATGAGGATGCCCTGTCTCATCTCCCTCCTGAGTAATCCAGATCTCATCAGGATCATCTGAAAGGACATTTTCGGCAGGATGATCGGGGTCTTGTGAGGAAACAGATTCAACGGCATAGAAGGTCCATGGGCAGGCATAATAATTATGTTCCGTAAAATAGGCATGTATCTCCCGGTGAGAATCCATGCTCACATGGGCAATAAAATACTCATTCCCCGCAAGATCTCCGTTCCATTCAGAGAAAACATACCCGCTGTCGGGCTCTGCCCGAAGCAGCACCTCTTCCCCTGCGCTGTAGTAGTCTTTATCCGGTGTAGCGGTTATCTTCCCGTTTTCAGCCGAAAGGGTTAAGGTATACTGAGGAGCTTGCTCAAAATGAGCGGTGACAGATTTATTACTGTCCATGGTAAGTGTTACCACCGTATCATTTCCCGAAAGATCCCCGCTCCAGTGACTGAAGGCATAGCCCGTATCCGGACGGGGCCTGAGTACGACCTCTGTACCTTCTGTAAAGATTGTCTTCTCCGGCTCAGAGGCAATAGAACCCTCTCCATCTGAAGAACGGTCGAGAAATACCGCACCGACATCCCCCTCATATTCGATTATCAGACGGGGACGCAAAGTAGTATCGGAATGATCGGAACTAGCGTATTTCACCCCGCGATCATATTCCGTGAAATCAAGAAACATGCCGAGATTTTCATCGGGAGTCTCTATCCAGTGCTGAACCTGATCGGTAATATCGTATGTTTCCCGGCTGTCAATACGCTCACTGTCATTTTGAGAGAGGCTGTCTCCACGCAAAAACCCAATTCCAGTGGTATCCGTTTCCGTTCCTCCGTCCTTGTCAAACCAACAGGACGATTCATTCCATGTGTTCAGGGAAGCAAAAAGTTGCTTCCCGCTGCCGTTTTGTGTATCTTCATAATTATAGCCAAAATGTGACTCCGCATACAAAGAGAGGGTGGCAGAAAGGATAGGCATATCTGCCAGAAAAGAAAGATCAGAAAGATCAAATCGCCACGCCGCACGGGCATGGTTGGTATATCCCTCCCCTCAACTGGGACAAAATTCCTGCAGTATTCCAAGGGTGACAGCCGACCCGTGGCCATTATTGCCATCCCAGATCCAGTCTGCCGCCCAGGTATCAAAAACGCCTGAATACCCGTTACCGCCATGGGAAAGAACAAGTCTATGGGTTGCTCCATAAGCGGCAACACTCAAAAAAACAACAACAAAGAGAATCTGAATTTTTCTCATACACCATCCTCAGCTGATATTCATTAGTTTCATAATACATAATCCATTTCTTCACCGTGTATCATCTAACATACATGAGTGCCTTTAAATTACCCTGCCGCACAACGCCTGATGCTCACCGGATATGCACCGTGGCAGTCAGATAATTATTTTCCGAATTATCTCTGACCTGCACAATATACATGCCCGATGTAATATTCATAGCGTTGAGGTTATACACGCCGGCGTTATGGGCATGTAGTGTGGATACATTCCGGCCGGTCAGAGTAATTATTCGAACCTGTAGAGGATGATCCTTCTCTGTGATAAGAGCCGTTCCCTGAAGGCGGACCTCCGCAGTGTTTTTTGTTTCTGTTACAGTGGAAACTCCACCATCGCAGAGTACATCGAGATTGGCAACGGATGCCCATACTTCTCCATTTACTTCTGAGAGTGCCACCAGGCGGAGATACTGTGCCGTGTCTTTTTCAGAAAAAACTGCTTCCTGCAGATCGGAACTGTTTCTCCACAGACCACTGACCGCGGGAGCACCCCAGCTGTTCCCATCACGACTCAGATACACCTCATATTCATGAATTCTGCCGTTCTCACTGTCCTGGCGGGGTACATATTGCAGCCCCCCCACAACTCGGGCTTCATCCATTTCAAGGACAATCTCATGGGGGTATGTTTCTGCAGGCTCCTCCCAGTGAGTAAACCATATGGTGTTCATGTCCCCGTCAATGGTATGTACTGCGGGGCGCCCGTCTCCATATTCATCTTCGGAAGAAACCGATGCAATTGACAGGGCATTCTGATCGTATATATCAAAATCGTCGCGCTCATCAAACACAGCGGTTATGCCTTTGTTTTCAGTCATGGTAAGGGTAATTCTCTGCTTTCGTCCCTCAGCGTCTCCACTCCAGCCCTGAAAGACAAATCCCGAATCCTGGTAGGCCGTAAGGATCACCTCCTCGCCCTCAGGATAGGCATCCCGATCGGGGTCTATATCCACCGCGCCGTTTTCTGCTGTAATATCGATAGTATAGGTGGTAACCTCCTCAAAATGAGCGGTAACTTCCTTGTCACTGTCCATGGTGAGCGTTACGGGATTTTCACTGCCGGAAACATCTCCGCTCCAATGGGAGAATTCATGGGCTGAATTGGCTTCAGCAGTCAATTCAACCTCCGTTCCTTCAGCAAACTCTGTTCCTTCCGGATCTGTTGAAACGGAGCCGTTTTCTCCGGAAATACTGAGATTGTACAGATCTTCTGCCATATATTCAATTATCAGCCGGGGACGTAGTTCTCTGTTGGAATTATTGGAACTGATATACTGTACCCCGCGATCGGAATTTTCAAACTGCATGAAAAAACCGTAGTTATCTGCCGGATTCTCCAGCCAGCTCTGCACTGTCTGCGGCGGAAGAGAAAAGGATTCCCAAACACCTATTTCATTGGTTGAAAGTATGGCAACTTCTGAACCACTCAGTCTTCCAAGAACTGCCCATCCCGAAGATTCATCCCATGCTCCGGAGGATATGGAAAGACTTTTGCTGTCTCCGTTTTGTGTATCATCCCAGTAATACGTGTAGTGGGAGTTTGCATAGACTTCAAAATGTGCACTAAGTACCGTTACAGCATCGCTGCCGCCAATGGATTCTGCAAAATTTTCAAGATCAAATCGCCATGCCGCACGGGCATAGTAGTAGTCTCCACCTCCTCAGCTCGGACAAAATTCATGCAGTACATTGAGATAATCTGCACTGCCGTGCCCCTGGTGACTGTAATTTGCCGACCAGTTGTCAATTGTGCCGTCATAGCCGTTAAACCCCTGCTGCAAAGTATCTGTGACTTCAGCAGCATAAACAGCCAACCCCGTCAACAGCCATACCACAGCAAACACTACTTTTTTCATACCATACTCCTCGGTTGAAATACCATTCTATTAGCAATATAGACACTCTAAGGATAAATTTCATATATTTATGGTTTAGAAAGAGAAATTGAGTAAAATCAGCGCAAAAAAATCATAAAAACCGGTATAAAATCCCGATTAACTTTTGTAATGAGTACCGGGAAACCCGAGTAAGACTTGGGTAATACAGGAACTATACTGGTAGGTATAGCACCTGTGATAAAAAAACAAGTCCCTATGGGTTTCTCTGCATATTCACACGTAACAGTTGAGACAAATTTTCTCCTGTGACCTGCAAAAGAATCAGATTGCTGGAGATAGTGCTGTTTTCAAGGAACTTCAGAGTAGTCATACCGGCATGAAAATCATCTTCAATACGACCAATGTGCCGACCATTAACTGTGTAGGCACGAATATCGTATCTGCCTGTTTCCGGTACAAAAATACCAATACCTTCGGAAGTAACCGAGGTAAGCCTGACAGCACCGGATCCCCGGGAGACGTCACTGCCATGAACCGGTACCTGATCAACGGAATAGCCATCAATGATAAAAACCCGAAGGGACAGCTCACCCTCTGCCCCTGTAAAGGCAGTACTAATCTCGAAGCTTTCCACAATGGTTTTATCAAAGGATATTTCATCTGCCCATTCCGGCTGAGTAAAAGGCGGACTATCCAATGTAATTGTCTTCTGTTTCCATGCTCCTGCAGTACCGGGAAGAGAAGCTTTGTAATAGGCGCCCTCCTGAGTCACGGTTTCCATGGGAAGCACCAGATTAAAATCCTGATTGGCACGATACTCAAAATACACAAACTCCGGTTCAACCAAAGGAGTGGCAATTTCCGAAGCAAGCGCTCCATAGGGCCAGATATTGTTCCCCCCATCCTCCGCAGCCATATCAAAGGAAATCGTTACCACAGAGTCTTTAGAAATCAGACCTCCGGAGGTATCAATTGACGAACCATGGTCATCAATATAGCTATACCATCCCAGGTAGCCCGATACATTATCGCCCTCCACAGTAACGATCTCAAAATGAGCAGTAATATTTTTGTCACTGTCCATGGTTACCCTTACCGGATTGTCACTGCCGGAGATATCTCCGGTCCAATGAGAAAATTCATAGGCTGAATTGGCCTCCGCGGTCAGTTCCACCTCCGTACCTTCCACAAATTCTGTTCCTTCGGGATCTGTGGAAACAGAGCCGTTTTCAGCAGAAACACGTAAAGTATACAGGTCTTCTATTACGATGTCGGATAGGGCGGCATCAAGACCATAATCTGAACCCTGCATAGGGATTTCATGTATTGATCTGTCGGGATAAATCAGATAACATTGTCCCCAGTACTGGTAACTGAACCGGCCAGACACAATATCAGCCCCGCCGTCATTTCCGATAACGGGAAACTTTGGTGATGTAGTAAAGGCATCCGCCATGGCTTCACCGGACTGATTGGGAGCCAAAGCCAGAATTATCTTTCTTTCCTGATTGCTTCCGTGTTTCTCAAACGTTTCATTAATAGCGCCCCCGGCGCTTTTGCAGCTTGGTCAGATGGTACTGGTAAAATGCAGTGCCACATAATTTCCTGCATCAAGCAGGGAATAAAGACTATAGCTGTTACCCTGATAATCCGTAACAGTAAAATCTTCCGCATCCTGCGCAACGGCTGCCCCGATTGACAGCAACAGAATACACAATACAACAATCATTTTTCATAAAAACTCCTTTGTTTAAGGCTGAACTACAGTACAATTATTTACACTATACAGTATTCTGAAGGATGTATATTCAAAACCCATCTTTACCCAATTATATACCTCTATATACCTGCCGAAAACTATATTTACTGATACGGAGGTGAATGTGGCCCTGGTGGCCTCCACGGTCTTCAAAACCGATGTGCTGTACCTAACAGTACGGCAGGTGGGTTCGATTCCCACACGCCTCCGCCATTTTATGCGCATGTCTCTGTACATTTCTACTCCGGGCATTTTTGATTTCCCCGCATACGAACATCACCAACCCTTCGTGTGAAGCCGCACTTATCTGAATATTCAAGAAGTGGTATAACATATTTTCGCGAAAGATCGGAAAAAAGATCCCGAAAGTACGACATCCCAAGAGAGTCATCTTTCTTGGTATATTGACTGCATATAAGCTTCATGGCATCCATAAGTTTTTCTTTGGAATATATATAGGCATCATTCACAAAAATCACCTTTTGCCCTTCCATAAGATGGGAAAGCAGTTTTTCTCCCGTATCATCCAATTGCGAGTGTACCTCTGCTGTTGTAAGGGGAGTCAGTCCCGCAGAATCAATTGAATCGTAGAGTTCATTTTCTTTTTTCTGCTCCTGTGATGAGAGGACAACCCTATGCCAGGATGCGCTCAGGCGATCGTTGTGGGTGGATATTTTGCCGTCCTGCTCCAGAATAGAAAATACGGCATTACTCAGCAGGGTATCACAGCCATTTCCCACCCCGCTCATCACCCGTGCGCGCGACACAGTCTCCCTGTACGGGTTTTGAATAAAATAATCCTGCAGAAAATGTTCAAATTTCTTCTGTATTATCTCAAGGTTTGACCGTGCAACCCATTTCTTTTTTGAAACCCTGTAGAGACTGCCTTCTTTTTCCAGAGAGGTAATACAGTCTCTGCATTCGTCCACAGAAAGTGACACTGCCTGAGCGCACTCTGCGGCATCCCGGGGCGTATACAGGGATTTTTGATAATATTCCTCCACATAGGTCAGTGCATCCCCCTTTGAAAGACGCTGCAACCTGTCACAGGCAGACGTATCAAAGGGCCTATGCTTATCCGGCATACTGTCAAGAATAATTCCACCGCCCATGGTTGTTACGGGGGAATAACTGCGCACCACAAAACGATCCCCCCGCAGGGCTGCCACAGGGGCTTCAAGGCGAAACTGAATAAATACATCCTGCCCCGGTTCGCAAAGGGAAGTATCCAGCAGAATAATTCGTGCCATTACCTCTGCGGTACCTATATTGAGGCGGATACGCGTACGATTTTTTAGTTTTTTGCCGTAGCTTTCCAGGAGGGTAAAACGGGCATCAAGCATAAAAGAAGAATGAACATACCCGGGCTCAGCCAAAACATCTCCCCGACTAAGGGAATCCTTCTCCACATTCCGGAGATTACAGGCAACCCGAAAGCCCACACCGGCTCGGGGAACCTGATGCTTATGAACATGGATCTGCTTTACCTTTGTGGGTATACCCGCAGGCTGGATATCAAGAAAATCATTTTCCCCCACAGAGCCGGAAAGAATCGTTCCTGCCGCAATGGTACCCACTCCCTTTATGGAGAAAGCGCGGTCTATACACATACGGAATATTTTGCTGTCAGGACGTATAGGAAGATGTGCTGTCTGGTTCAGGACAGCCTCCCGTAATGCACCAACACCTGCCCCGGTATGCCCGCTGACACGAATGGATGGAGCAGTTTCCAAAAACGTACCCCGCACCAGATCGCGAATTTCCTCTTCCACCAGATCAATAAGCTCCGGTTCCACGGCATCAACTTTATTCACGGCTAGTATACCCTGCCTGATACCCAAAAGATTGAGTATATCCAGATGTTCCCGGGTCTGGGGCATTACCCCGTCATCGGCAGCTACAACAAAGATAACCATATCCACGGTGCTCACACCGGCCACCATGTGGCGCACAAACTTCTCATGTCCCGGTACGTCGATGATAGTGCAATTGTCGTTGAGAAAGGCAAAGCCCAGATCCGTAGTAATGCCCCGGGATTTTTCTTCTTTCAGGCGGTCTGTATCTGTACCGGTGAGTGCTTTGACAAGTGCCGTTTTCCCATGATCAATATGTCCGGCCATCCCCACCACACTATGGGCTTTCATACACAGCACTCCTTGCTTTATTCAGCCTGTTTCTTCAAAAAAGATGTAAGAGAATGTCCCACCCGCTCCACCGTTGTTGTCACAGATCCCCATCCTCCGCTGGGGTAGCATTTTGTCAGGCATAACCCACAATTTATACATTTTTCCGCATCTATAAACATTGCCCCCACGCTGGTATTCATCTCCGCAGCCTTTTCCGGATCCTCAACTGAATATATGGCATTCTCGGGACACACCGTATACCGCCCATCATATTCTCCATCATCACTGCCGCCGTCGCAGTCAACAAGAGTGGTGTCTGTCATATAACATCCCGCTAAGGTGCAGTTTCCCACACAGCCTGCTGCCTGTTTAACTTTAAGAGAATCGGGAATATGGGCAAGGGTGATATACTGCATTTTGTATTGCGAATTTGTGCAATACACCCGAGGTGAATATTCCCCGCGGGAATTGACCGCTCGGATGGCAAAATAATAGGGCTGACCGGCAAAAACTCCGTCCACTGCGTCATATTCACATGCAGAATAACATAATCCGCACCGAATACATTTGTCCTCATCGATCTCAGCTTTCCCCCCCCGTGAACCAAGAGCCCCCGTGGGGCAGACACGAACACACTCACCGCAGTCAACACAATTTCCCGTGAGAATATCGGGGAAGTCCTGCTGAACATGAATCACGGCCGACATCTCATCCCCGCTGCCTGATATATCTCGCAGATCTGTTTTCTGCGCCCGGTGCCAGGTCTGTGCGCTAACAGGAGTACGGGACACACGCACCTCATACTCCTGTGCATTGTCAACAACAGTCCATGAAATATGGTAACTGCCGGCCCGGCGCTGAACAGCACCAATATCACTGAGGCTGTCTATGCCCTCCACATTTTCCAGATAAAAAGAAGGAAGAGAATCCCGGGCACCCTGTGAAACAGAAAAGGATGCAACCCCCCCGAGGGATTCATCAATCCCGATGGGGTCATCGTACAGTTCGGAGGAGAGGAAATCATCTGAACAGGCCAGTACAAAGGCACTGAAAAAAACAAACCCGAAAAAAAACGCGATTTTAATGAGTATGGTTTTCATCTGTACATCCTTTACTATCATCACCCTGCGGTGGTGAAGAATAAACATGAGACATTGAAAAAATTGATCCTTCTTCTCTGTTATGGCGAAAGCTGTATCGATCCAGAAAAGTAATCAGCTTCTGCACATATTCCTCCGTATAACCACTGGAAGAATCGGGATCACTCATAATAATTACAAAGCGATCTCCGGTTTTAAGATTTCGGGCAACTTCGGGAGTTTCTGCTCCACGGGAGGTACTTACCAGTATATAGGCTGATTCCGGAATCTGATCCACAGATGTCACCGGAAGCACCTCACCCCGGCGGGATGCACTGAGTCCTTCTTTCACTGCTGAAAGATCTGCTTCTTCATCGTGAAGAATAAAAAGCGGTGTATCATCAAGAATATTGACAATCGGTCCGGCTTGCCTTGTCTCCTGTACAGCAGGAGGATTCAGGGTATCCCAAAACATAACAACCGCACGGCTGATAAAAAACACCCCCACCGCCACCGAGGCATATACCGATATTTTTCGTATCCATTTAAAATTCCCCATTATTCCAAATATGCTCAAAGGGAGAAGATAGGCGCTGGTACCGAGAAAAAAACCGAAAAACATCATAGCCCCCGCCAGGGGGCCGTCAAGATTAATGGCGCTTGTTACGGCAATCAGAAAAGAGGGGCAGAAATTTATCCCCGTGACCAGCCCCAGAAGCAGAGGTTTTTCGGCAAAACGCTTCCATCTTGAAACAGGGCAACCTCCTTCTTTTTTCTTTTTGTTGAAGGCGGAAACGATAAGCAGTGTGGAAAAACATATGTACGCAATGGCCGTAAAGATGGTTCGAAAATCCCCTCCCGCTGCATCACGAATATTTTTCCCGACAAAACCAAGGATGATACCGAACGTAATATAAGAGATAAACCGCCCCGCAGATATTTCCAGGACAGTCAGTATGCTTTTAAGAGTTTGCCGTCCCTCCTGCATCATATAGGGAATATAAATGGGCATGCACGTAGCAAGACAGGTTGTTCCCGTTACAAGGCCCAGAGCAAGTCCGGCCATAAATTGTTCAACCGAGGTAGCAAACATTATAAATAACTCCTTACACCAAGATAGAGGTTCATCCCGGTGGAATAAAAGTGGGTCTCTTCATAGAGTTGATACTCGCCGCCGCCGAGAATAAATAATTCACGGAAAAAAGCAGCAGATTCAGACTGTATTCGGTAATCAAGCTCAAGGCGCACATCTGTGCGGTAATAGGAATAATCCTCCCCTTCCCACCGCCAATAGGCCCTGGCGCCGGGAATAATGGAAAGCTGCTCTCCCAGACCGATACGGCCGTCAGCATAGGTGCAAAACCGGGGAAAAAGAGATGCCGGCGCAGCCCAGTACCCCACAGAACCGGATCTTCCACTGCGCTGATCTGCCACACGAAGAGCAAGCTCATAGCGAAGAGAATGCAGTTTTTGCGCTGCATCCATTTGAACATTTCCCTTCACGAAGATATTTCTCCGGATGGGGTAATACCAGCGCAGGTGTGACAGAATCCCTGGTTTCAGCCATGCATCGGAAAGATAGCCCCGCTCCTCCATACGGATATTGTCATAATACCGGGCATAGATATCTCCAAAAAGCACCAGATCCTCAAAGAGAACCATATCTGTTTGTGCTCCTGCGTAGAGAAATGTCAGATTATAGGCATCTGAGCTGTGCAGTTCGTTTTTATGCAGTGCCTTTGTACCAAGGGAGAGCCCCGAGTTTATATGGTAATACATCTCAGGAAACAGCCATAATTGGGAATCATATTGCCAGGTTCTGTTGAGGGACGGTTTTTTACTATTGATATAATCATAGGCTGTGGTGGAAAACTGTCCGCTCACAAGAGATGATATTCGCTCTGTCTGTGCGGAGATTATCCATTCACCGCCCATACTCTGCCGCTGTTTCAGCCCTCCAAAGAGATATGATGTATCCTCAGATGAATACCAGGGCAGGGCCAATTCCCGTTGATACAACTGCGGCTCACCAAAAACGGTTCCCCGAAAACGATACGCAAAAGATGGATTTTTTCTCCCTTCACCGGTAAGATCTGCCCCCGTGGAAAAACGAATATTTGCAGGGCGGCTGATATGTTCTGTTAAGAACCGCCCTGATGTAGGGCAAATATCGGTACACTCATCACAATCTACGCACGGCAGTGAAACATCGTACCCAAAAATCCGAATATCAAGTGGAATTTTCACGGTTTGGCTCAGCTCATATCTTCCGTGATATATACCGCGTATACCGGAATTAAGTGTCCCTTCTTCAAAACCATAAAAAACATCCCCGCGGGACTGTAGCATATGACTGTACTGACCAGCCTGAGCAGTGGAATATAAAAACAGAAGATACAACACAAGGTAAAAAGAAAAAATCTTATGGGTATTCATCATATCCTTCGGGCCTAATAAATTGCATCCCAATTGCATACCTCCACACATTTTCCGCATTCAATACATTCTGATGGATCAATAAAGGCCGTACCTTCAATAACGGATATCGCCGTTGTGGGGCAGGTATTACTGCAATCCCCGCACCCCACACACTGTCTGGTATTAACGGAAAGAAAGGAGTGATCTGTCGGTATGTGCAGACAGGCTGCAAAAAACAGACATATGGCTGCATAGGTGAGGAATTTTCTTAGTGTATTCCTGTTCGAATATTTTTTCATAGAGCTATTTTACCGCATCAAAGGAACAGATCTGAACACACCGATTGCACGCAATACAGACTTCGGGGTCGATAACAGCTTTTCCGTCTGAAATTGTTATGGCCCCCGCTTCCCTTCGCGGGCAGATGCGAACACAATCCCCGCACCCCACGCATTGAGCACTGTAGACAAAGGGCTTTACGCGCTGGGCAAAAATCACTCCCGCTGTAAGAAGGAGTGATATGGTGATCATCGTACATATTTTCTTCACTGCTGCACCCCAGGACAGAGAATAAGCAGAAAATTATCTGATACAGGTCTACGCATCCTCATGTTCCTCCGTATCTTCATCAGGCTCTTCTTCCTCCCCGGCATCTTCCTCAGTTTCGGAATCATCAGGGGCAGAATCTTCAGTGACAGCGGAAATCGCGTCCACGGGGCACTCCTCAACGCAGAGCCCGCAATCTATACAGACTTCGGGGTCTATGACAAAGGTTTCCATGCCGTCTTTCTCCCCTTCTGATATTGCCTCAACAGGGCAGGCAGAAGCGCAGAGACCGCAGGATATACATGCTTCGGGATCGATACCATGTGATCCAAGGGTTTTTGCCCCAATAACAACACTTACAACAAAACAAACAACAATAAACACACCGGAGAGCCCTTTATTCATGATACACCTCTATCTGATAATAAATGATTGCCGCATACTGCCCCGGGATGTCTGAATATTTGCAATATACACACCGGGTGAAAGAGTGGAAAGATCGATACTCTGTTGAGCAATCCCGCTGGCCATGGTGGTGCCGGAGGAAAGCTGCCCCGCCGAATTATATATACGCACGCCGGTAAGACGGGTATTATCCCTGCCGGAGACCTGAAGCACGTTTTCATCCATGCTGATACGGGCCGGATGATCTGCGGCACGCTGTCGTACGGAAATAACGTCATCATAGGTAACAACCAGACGCGGACGCTTATCTTCCATGTCGGAATGTGCACCCTCGTATTGGCGCAGAACTGAATTCCCCACAAATGTTGTAAGCATAAATCCATTATTGTCAACCGATCCATTTACCATATCCTGTACGGTTTGAGTAATATCATAGCTTTCCCACTCCTCCATTCCCACCAGAAAAGATTCCCCTGAAGGCTCTTGGGTATAATCTCCTCCGACGCTCTGCCAGGGGGACTCCCATGTTACCTCTGTGGGATTCCATGGACTGGTAATGGTATGGAGCGTATTTTTCTCCGTATCATCATCCAATGCCCAGCCGGTCTGAAAAAATTCAAGCACTGCCGATGCTATTTCTGAATCAGCGGGTACGGAAGAAAGATCTATCTGTATCGCTCCCCGAGCGATCTCATTACTTCAACTGGGGCAATCTATTAAGGCAATATAGTCATCATCATAAAAATTATCCTGAGGAGACAGGTTACTTATATAGGTTGTTTCAAAGCCTGAATAGCCATTGAGTCCGTTTTGCAATACCAAAACCTTCTCACTTCCCATAAGCACATACATACTACATAAAAAAAACAACAGTGCAATTTTTGTATTCATTGCATACCTCATTTAAATCAAGTTTTCACAGCCACCGGGTACACAGGATACCCACCTTATTGGAATAATACACAATTATTCTTTTTTTTGCACAAAAAACTGACATCCTCAAAAAAAACCCACTCACAATTATTAGCCGTAAATATTTAGTGGCTGTGCAGCACCTGTTTGTACTTTTGTGTAAAAAAGAGTATATTATTCACAGGGTAACACATCGGTACCACTACTAAACGAGATATACATGAAACAATCTGTAAAAGACATTCTCAAAAAACTTCCCTCCGTGGATCGAATATCAAAAACTGCACAGATACAGAAACTGCACCGGCGATTTCCCCGGAAGCTGGTATTGCAGGAGATCCGCCGGGTACTCGGAAACATCCGTGAAGAAATAAAAAATGAAATTCGCTTATCTGCACCCTCACTTCAGGACATTTGTACACAAATCACTGCAGAGGCTCAGCATAAGCTCAATTTCAGTATAAAACGAGGTATAAATGCCGCCGGAGTAATTCTTCATACAGGAATGGGGCGGGCTCCCTTTGCAAAAACCGCACAGGATGCACTTATGGACTCGGTCATGAATTACTGCACCCTGCAGATCGATCAGAACACGGGCAAACGGGGCAGCCGCGATGCCCATATCGAAAATCTGATCCGGGAAATAACCGGTGCTGAAGCTGCAACAATTGTAAACAATAATGCCGCAGCAACCATGCTTGTCCTCAATACCCTGTCAAAAAACAAAGAAGCAATTGTTTCACGCGGACAGCTTGTAGAGATCGGTGGTTCCTTCCGCATTCCCGATGTGATGGAGCAAAGCGGAGCACTCCTGCGTGAAGTAGGTACAACAAACAGAACCCATCTGCGTGACTATGAAGGGGCAATTCGTACCGATCAGGACGAAATCCAAACGGGGCTTCTCCTCCATGTCCACACCAGCAACTATTACATTTCGGGATTTACCTCTGCCGTTGGGGTTGGTGAAATGGCGTCTCTTGCCCACAGGCATAACATACCGGTATACGATGATCTGGGAAGCGGTGCCCTGATTGACCTTTCCCGCTGGGGCCTTCCCAGGGAACCAACCATACAGGATTCCATCAAACACGGTGCTGACATTGTGTCCTTCAGCGGAGACAAGCTTCTGGGGGGGCCGCAATGCGGCATTATAGCAGGAAAAAAAGAGATTATTGACCGCATACGGAAAAATCAGCTGAGCCGATCACTTCGCTGTGATAAGATGACCTATGCGGTGCTTGAGGGAACCCTGCGCCTGTTTCTGGATCCCAAAAAACTTCATGAGGAACACCCCGTTGTATCAATGCTCACCAGGTCCGTGGAGGATATCCACAAAGAAGCAAAAAGCCTCTACCGAAGAATACAGCCCCTGATAAAAAACCGGGCCGACATTTCGCTTCACAGGGATATTTCCCAGGTGGGAAGCGGTTCTCTTGCCCGTGCTGAAATACCAACCTGGTGTATATCACTACACAGCCGACACCTGTCAACCGACTCCATAGGCCGTAGCATGCGGTCTCATATTCCACCGGTTTTCGGCAGAATAAAGAACGATGCCTATCTTCTTGACTGCCGAACCCTTAAAAAAGACGAACATGGATTTGTCATAGATGCACTTCAAAAGGTGTTCACAGATACAACTGATACATAGAAAAAGGATGTCATCAAAAACCTTCTTCAAAACGTTCATTCCCAAAACCACCCACCAATATTCATCGCAAATTATCTTATCTGTGCATATTTTAAAAAAAATGCTATATTTAATGCAGAGCAAAAAGGGTAAAATCGATTTAAACCAGAACAAAGAGGCGTTTGATGGTCATTCAAAGGCAGTATTTTTTACCAAGACCCCTGACACGTGACCTCCATCACTCTCCTCGTGGGCGCTGTGGGACCAGAGCATGTATATATGAAAATCCTGAACCGGTTTTTTCCCTCTTACGTGAGAATCAATGCGAAGACCGCACCCTTTTCAGATCACATACCTCTCATACCGCCTTCCCCGTAACAATTCTGCATGCGTACTTCCCCTATTCCGGCTTGCTGGAGATACCTTACAGGACATCTGATCCATGGCCTGCATACGCTGTTTCTCACAGCGGAAAAACCGATGAACCCAGGTCATTCTCCCTGATGACACCACTGGACAATTACCGGACATGTACATCTGTTTTGCGGCCATCCTCAGATACATATTTTTCTCCCGGAAAATATCGTGTAATGTCTTCCGCCCCCGTAAGATGGGGTACTCTCACCGTTACCTTTTGGTCTACCGGTCCCCGGGCACGTCATATTTTCCCCTCAGCAGAAACGAGGCGTTTCGGGAAATCTCCAGCTGCAGCGCACACAGATCTGTCTGAACGGCCCCTGGACAATACACCCTTCTCCGGAACAACAGATTTTATCTCTCAGCACTATGTGAAAAAAACGGATGACCAATGTACCTCAGTGGATACACAATCCACTCCGGCATTCAGCATATATCAGAAGAGATCTCTGCTCAGTGTATACAGTTGTGGTCATGGCTCTGACTCTGTATCCGATGATGCTCACTGCTTTCGTAATCAGCATTACCCTGATATCAGCCGTAAAAACAGACACGCACAATATCCTGTATGTGGGCCTCACGTACATAATTTTTTTCGTTGTGATTCGCATAATACATCACCCCGTGATACTCTGTATTCTAAAATAACCACAACGGCACAATTGGAAATATTTTAAAATGGAGTTTTCTATGAAAAAATTCTTCTCACCCATGATAGTACGTATGTTACTTCTATCACTTTTTTTCCACGCCTGTTCATCAGGACCGGACTCTGCATCCTCTTCTCCCCTGTTACGAATCGGGTATGTTGGCTCAGATCATCATAGCGCTCTGTATGTTGCCTGTGCCTCGGCTGAACGCCTCAAGGCTGATATTGGAATGTATCTGAATGAAGTTGAACCACGCCAGCACTATGAACTTATCAAAAATGGTGAGAAACAGGCCGATATTCAGCTTGTACGATCGGCAGGGGGAGCAACGATACCCACCCTAATGAGCCAGGGACAATTTGACATGGCCTTTGGCGGTATGGGCCCTTTTGCATTTTTTTCCGATCGCAATCCCGAAATAAAAATAATATCCCCTGCTCAGACTGAAGGCGATATGCTTGTGATGAAAACCGGGTGGGGTGCATCTTCATGGAGTGAGTTTGTTGAAAAAACAAAGGCACAAAAAACTCCATTAAAGATCGCCTTCAAAAGTCCTGTAGCAAACGCAAAACTTATCTTCGAGCAGGCACTCATGGCAGAGGAAATATCCTTCAGCACAGATAAATCCAAACAAGATGTTGCTATTCATTTTATTGTCCTACAGGAAGAAGAACACCTCGCACCAAGTCTGCGCAGTGGAAGCATAGACGGATTTGTATCGAACAACCCCTGGTGTGAACTGGTAGTACACCAGGGAGCAGGCGAAATAGTTACAGAACTGTCCGGACTCCCTCCCGGAACCTGGGTCAATCATTCCTGCTGCGGTCTTGGGGCAACAGCCACTGCCATACGTGAAAAAGGTCAGACCATGCAGGATGTTCTGAAAATTATTATTATGGCAACAAACTATATACATGAGGATATTGATTCAGCAGCGGCGATAACGTCTCAATGGATAGGCATTTCTGAAGAAGTAGTGCAGGCCTCCATGAGAACGTCAGGATACACCACACACCCTTCACAAGAATGGGCGCAGCAATTTGATATATGGGCCGGTGCAATGAAAGAAATGGGGCGTTTTTCAAATCATTATACAGAGCTATACCCTGCTCAAATCCGTACGGCAGCCATGGATCTATCTCTTATAGAAGCAGCAGGCAGGGATCTACAGGAATCGGGAAATATAACGCAATGGCATTAACAAAACATGGGGAACGAATCATTTTTGGAGCTGTGGGAACAGTCATTGTTCTGACACTATGGCAGGTAGCCGCCCTCCGCACAGCTCATACCATGATACTCCCCTTTCCGGCAGAGGTTGCCCGTACGCTCCTTTCTCCCGCAGAGGATTTGCTTGGCACAGGGACACTCGCCAAACACCTCCTGGCAAGCGTATCCCGGGTTGCTCTGGGATTCTGCACTGCCGCTCTTACAGCAGTACCTCTGGGCATTATTGCCGGAAGAATACGACGGCTGCGCCTCAGTCTTGGGCCAGTAGTGGAATTCCTTCTGCCTATCAGTCCCCTGGCATGGACCCCTTTTACGCTCATATTCTTTCGCACAGAAACAATTGCCTCCCTCGTTGGATTTCCCTTTCATTATGGATTAACAGGGCAGATTCAGATTGGCATGGTTGCCATTGTTTTCTACAGCACCTTCTTTCCCATATATATAAATACAGCAGCAGGAGTAAAAAATATACCCAGGATGTATCATGAAACAGCGGGTATCAATGGCTGTTCACTCCTACAGACTTTTGTATGGGTAGACCTTCCTGCAATACTCCCGTCGGTATTTTCCGGGATTAAAATTGGGTTTGGAATGGGGTGGCGTTCAATAATTGGAGCTGAGATGCTTCCCGGAACAACAGCTG
This sequence comes from Fibrobacterota bacterium, assembly GCA_051745755.1. GTDB lineage: Bacteria > Fibrobacterota > Chitinivibrionia > Chitinivibrionales > Chitinivibrionaceae > Chitinivibrio. The sequence goes on along the minus strand of JBNJEI010000013.1, from coordinate 20,475 downwards.
GTCTGGGCTTCCTCTTAACATACGCCTACCAACTTGCTGAAATGCATATTCTCGTTGCCTCCCTTGTTCTTATAGGTGTTACGGGAGCACTGGGGAACACCGTATTATCCGCCGCGTCAATACCCATACGTCGGTGGCATGGAGAGATACAAAAATGATAGATATTACCAATATTTCCAAATCCTATATACATCCTGAAACCCGCAAAAAGATGCCTGTCCTGGACTCTGTAAACCTGAATATATCAGAAAGGGAAATACTCGCCATACTTGGCCCCACAGGATGTGGTAAAACGACTTTCTTACGAATTCTCTCAAACCTGACAAAAGCGGATACGGGAATCATTCGTCACAGCAGCCTCACCAGGGACCAGCTCGCTTCACAAATTACCATGGTGACGCAGGACTACTCCCTTTTTCCATGGATGAAGGTTATTGATAATGCAACACTTCCCATGAAAGCACAGGGGGTATCACGGAGAAAACGGCAAAAGGAAGGAGGGAAAATACTGTCCATGCTTGGCCTTGCGGGATTTGAACGTGCCTACCCCCGCCAATTATCCGGGGGAATGCAGCAACGCTGTGCCATCGCACGGGCGCTTTTGTCCCGCAGAAATATATTTCTCCTTGACGAACCCTTTGCCGCCCTTGATGAAAGGACCCGCCATCGTCTCCAAAAGGAGTATCTTGAGATACACAAAAGAGAAAAGAAAACAACTCTACTGGTAACACACTCCGTGGATGAATGTGTTTTTATGGCAGATCGGATAATTTTTATGAGTGACAGGCCGGGAAAAATAGGCGGATCTCTTCCTATACCCCTGGCACATCCACGCCAAAGGATATCTCATGAATACAGTAAGATTTTTTCCCTTGTGCGGGAAAAATATGAGCAGTTAATCGGCAATTGAGCAATTGCAAAATGTTTCCCATGTCCATGGGACAGAATAATACGTCAATACCGGATTCATTTCTGTAGTAACACATTTCAGTAGTGCACACCGTGACCTGGATTTCACTGTTTTACAGAATTCCGAGCAGTTCCCCGGTGTAGCGCGAATGGGACGTCAACAGTAAATCACAGCGATTTGAGGTGGCCGAAATAAGATAAAAATGAGAGTATACATAAAGGACTATTACTTGACTTATTGAATAAAAGGTTTTAAACAGAAGGATGTAAGCGTAATATTGTTGCCCGCAAAATAAAAATATCAAGAAAACATCCTGTTATGTCAAGTAAGGAATCCAATTTATTGAAAATTTGTCCACAGTTTCCTGTATGAACCTGCACTTTTTTTATAACAGCCTTTTCTTCTGCACTACCTTAGCATATGTCACAAAGATATCTATATTAAATTTTGACAATGGAGCTTTAAATGAACTGGAAACTCTTTTTCTTTATCTCCTTTCTGTGTATTTCTTTCGGCATGGCCGAAACAGTTTTAACCGGATATGTGCGGGATTCCGATAATACCCCCATAGAAAATGCCCGGGTCCATTTGAGCAGCACAGATACAACCCTTTCCACATGTGAGGAAGGAAGTTTTGCCTTCAATGATCTTGTATCCATTATTGAAAATGACTTGCCTGAGACCGGACAAAGCCTGAATCTTACCATAGAAAGCGATGATATGCTGATTTCTTCTCCGATCTCAATCAAACGGGTCGTGGCATATACTATCCAGGGACGCATCATTCAGGATATCTTCTCCGGAACACTCGACCCGGGCAGCCACCGGCTCTCATGGAATCCGGGAGGCTCAGTACATTTTATCCAGGTTGTTACCGCTGACGGCTCCTATGTATTCCGTCACTTTCCCCAAAACAGGGGCCGCTCCCTTAGACGAAAACTGTCTCCCGCGGTTACAGTATCGTCCAGAGGCACCATTACTGCGGCAGAAACTGCGGTAATCGACACACTGAGTATCAGTCATCCGGACTATACAGAAAAAGAAGTCTCTATTGAAACATATGATGAAGTGGTGCATATAAATCTGGAGCGAAAAACCAAAACCCTTACGGGATATATACTTATGGAGGATGAAACCCCCATAGAAAATGCGCAGGTTGTGCTGGAAAGCACGGGTAATGCACAAAACACAGACCGTGAAGGACGGTTTTCTTTTTCAGACCTTACTGAACCGGAAAACGGTGAAGATATACTGAATGTTTCTCACGCCGATTTTGCCGATACCGCAGTTACCATTGACTCCTACGATGAAACAGTTTATATCTTTCCCGAGCGTAAAACGAAAACTCTTACCGGGTATATCCTTCTGGACAATGAAACACCCATACAATATGCCCAGGTTGTACTGGAAAGCACGGGGGATTCACAAAACACAGACCGTGAAGGACGGTTTTCTTTTTCAGACCTTACTGAACCGGAAAACGGTGAAGATATACTGAATATTTCTCACGCCGATTATATTGATACCGCAGTTACCATTGACTCCTACGATGAAACAGTCTATATATATTTGGAAGAAAACACACGTCTGGTGGCCCAGATCGACAGAAACCGCTGTTCAAATTGTAGGCACTGTATACGGTACTGCCCCAACGGGGCCATAGTAATGGATGGCTGGGATGTGGTGATCGATCCGGATTTATGTGAGGGAGAATCCTGTGGAGACTGCATGAACGCCTGCAGCAAGGGTGCCATATCCTTTGTTGAGGTATTTTTTGAAAAAATGAGCGCCCTATTTTCGTATATCACCCTGTCCCTGAGTTCGTTTTTTTCCCCAACAGCATAACCAGACCATTATATACATATACGAATCCCGCAGAGAGGCATTTCTCCTGCGGGATATTTTTTGCATATCATTGATTGTAATACCAGTCTTTTAAAACAACAGGTATGCACATCTTCCCTGCCATCTCCTATTTTATAGTAACGGACGTAACTTCTCATGAAGGAGTAATTATTTCCACAGACTGCCCCTGCCCCTCCGAATGCGACTTCCACGGAGACTGCAGAAACTGCATTGAGCAGCGTCCCTGCGGCGGTGATCTCCCCTATTGCAAAACCTCAAAAAACCGGGACGCGATTCCGTCCCGAAAGGACGACCGGGTTTTTGCTTCGGGTAAGGAGATCCGCCTCCTGGACTACGCTCCCTGTGCCGGTTGAGCAGGTAAGCTTCAACCTGCCAGTCTGGCGGGTATAACGGGACGGCTCCCCCGCTGCGGGAGCCCCGACCTTTTGGTCGGAATGGAAACCATGGACGATGCCGGTGTATATCGGATCTCACCAGACTGCGCTCTGGTCCAGACGGTAGATTTTCTTTTTCCCATAGTAAACGATCCCGAAATGAATGGAATGATTGCCGCAGCAAACAGTCTTTCAGATGTCTGGGCCATGGGGGGAAAAGCAGTGACAGCTATGAATATTCTTGCCTATCCACCGGGCCTGATTCCTCCTGATGCCGTGGAAGCCATGCTGCGCGGGGGCAGCAGAAAACTTGTTGAAGCGGGGGTATCCCTGGTGGGCGGTCACACAATGGAACAGGAAAATGTACTCTACGGAATGAGTGTTACGGGAACCATTCACCCCGATAAAATACTCACCAATCATCAGGCCCGAATCGGTGATGTGGCCATTCTTACCAAACCCCTGGGATGCGGAATCTATTCACAACTTCTCTCTAAGGATTTGCTCGAACCTCTCCTGTACACAGAAGTAGCAGCTTCCATGTCCCGTCTGAATAAATACGCCGTTGAAATTATTCTGCAGCACCAGCCCAGCGCCGTAACGGATATCACCGGCTTTGGACTTTTGGGACACTCCCTGGCCGTGGCACAAAGCTTTGGCGGCACCCTTATCTACGACAGCGCCAAAATCCCGTTCTTTTCCAGGGCAGAGGATTTTGTAAAAAAATACGGGACACAGGGTACCATTCGTGTCAAAAACTACATTAAAACCAACACCCATGTTTCCCATACTGTTTCCCGGGAAAAATATGAGCTCTGTGTCGAAGGACAAACCTCGGGGGGGATCCTTGCTTTTATTCCTGAAAACCAGGCCGAAGAATGCCTTCGACGGATTCATGAGGCAGGGGACGAAGCGGCGTGTATTATCGGCCATGCCGCTTCCCGAAGAGATGACGGTTTATATATTCATCTGGTGTAATATCAGCACCGATATACAGTGACACTGCAATCAGTACCGGGTAATAACGTTCCTGTTTTGCAGATACATTTGGTGGCCACCACTGTGTCCCTCCAATCCACGGACAGAATACTTCTGCCAGTAATTTCGCACCACCCTTTCCCAGCAGAAACAGGTTTTTACAGTACAGATATCTGTAATCACGGTCCTTCCCTTCTGAGTAAACCAAAGTCTCTGTGTACTCTTCCACGTTCAATTTCCCCAAAACCCTCTGTTTCCATATGCCACCAATCCGGAACCACTCAATACCATCAACGCCGTAGTACGAACCTCTGCACAGGGAGTAGTCTGCTGAGACAGACCGGAGAAGCGGATTACCCCGGGAGTAAAATTGCGTGCAAAAATAAAATAACACACGTTATATAACATAAGATATTTTATAATAATATAGAAACCTGTGCAGGAAAAACACTGAATATGCCCCCAAAAACTCAATTTGATTCAGATACCATAGTGAAAGCCGCTTTTGAGATAGCCCGGGAGGCTGGATTATCCGCCATAACTGCCAGGAGTGTGGCACACCAAATCGGCAGCTCCGTAGCTCCCATTTACGCCAATTTCCCCACAATCACAGAGCTGATTCGCGCCGTAACAGATAAAATATTTGCTCTTTCCCGGGAATATCTCGCACGGGAGCAGGGGCATTCTCCCTTTGAGAGAATTGGCCGCGCAAGCCTTGCTTTTGCACGTGACTATCCCGTATTTGTACGGGAACTGACAACAGCGCCCGTCCACACTCAAACACAGCTCCGTCATCAGGAGGACATGATGATTTCCCTGATGAGCACAGACCCGGATATGGCCGAATGGACCACAAAAGAGCTCAGAACACTCCTGTTACAGATGCAGGCCTTTCAAACAGGCCTCAATCTTATGGTGGCCAATAACCACCTCCCCCCCTGGTGTAAAGAAGAAGAACCTGAACAGCTTGTACTCAAAACCGGTGCTGATCTGATACGCGCCCACAACAGTACCCGAAAGGACAGGAAGCAATGAAAGAGATATCAAAAATTATCATTATCGGTGGCGGTATCGGCGGGCTCAGTGCCGGAATCCATGCACAAAAAAACGGTTTTGAAAGTGTTATTCTTGAGAAAAACAACACTCCCGGGGGGCAGTGTACAGGCTGGGACCGGAAGGGATATCATATTGACGGCTGCATACACTGGCTCACGGGTACCAAAACCGGCAGTGATCTTCGGGCTCTCTGGGAAGAAGTCGGCGCCCTGGATGATGTGGAAATTTTTCATCCCGATAGCTTTCTCAGCTTTGAATATGGAGGACAACGGGCATCGATTTATCGGGATCTTGACAGACTTCAGGCATCGTGGGTACAGCTATCTCCGGATGATCGTAACCGCATTACCGAATTTTGTAATGATGTACGTCTTCTCCAAAGTTTTTCCTTTCCCGTGGATAAGCCCCGGGATCTTATGAATATCCGGGAAAAGATCTCCACCCTGCTTTCAATGAAAGATGCGGGAAAAATTCTTCAGAAATACGGCAGAATGAATCTGTCTGAATTTTCCAAAAGATTTTCCCACCCCGCCATTCAGAAGGGTTTTTCCTCCATGGCTCCGTCAGATTTCAATGCGGCCATGATCTTTTTTGCCATTGCAGCCTTCACCTCAAATGAAGCATCAATTCCCGCAGGCGGCTCAAAAGCGTTTTCCCGACGCATGACACAGCGATACACTGAATCCGGAGGAATGCTGCGCACGTCCTGTGAAGCTGAGGAAATACTCATCCAGGGAAAATATGCAACGGGAGTGCGCTGTAGCGACGGCACAGTATATGAAGCAGATTATGTTATAGCCGCCTGTGATGCAGATTTTGTATTCCGTACATTACTCAAAGGCCGGTATCCTGATCCGGCATTTGAAAAACGCTTTCAGAATCCCCGTGATTATCCCCTTGCGTCAGAAATACTGGTTGCCCTGGGATATAGGGGAAATATCAACAGTCTGGATGAAAAAATCCCCTGGAGTATGAATTATCCCGTTGATCCCATCTGTATTAACGGCAGAAACATATCGCGGCTTACCATGAAACATTTCAGCCATGAACCGCATTTTGCTCCCCCCGGCCATACCCTGCTGATATATGACATCAATCAGTTCCATGATGACTATGATGCCTGGAACCGTCTGGCACAGGACAAAAAATCCTACATGCGGGAAAAAGAACGCATCGGACAGGAGGTATTAAGTGCCACGGAAAAAAGGTTCCCCGCCATGCAGGGCAAATTGGAAGTACTTGATGTTGCCACGCCCAAAACCTACGAAAGATATTGTAATGCCTATCGGGGGGCATTTATGGCCTTCTTTCCCACGGTACGGGGAAAAATGATGACCCATACCGGACGCATCCGGGGGGTGAAAAACACTGTTCTCTGCGGACAGTGGGTACAACCGCCGGGAGGTCTGCCTGCTGCCCTTTTGAGCGGTCGTGCATCAATTATGCGCCTGTGTAAAAAGATGAATCGCCGGTTTTCGTGAGAACACGGGGCATATCCGGATACACCATTGTATTATAAGGCCTGCTGTAGGCAGCAACATCTACCGGCCAGCCCTCTGGTTGTTCAGGAATCAATCACCGGCAGAAATGCCGCAAAACCTGCTTCAGGAAGCCGACTCAGAGGATCCTGCATGGCTCGAATGGTCGGATAAAACAGGCCGTATACCTCGCTGCCGATTCAGGGAAAGAGACTGGATAAGAACGATATGTTTTTTATAGCGGAGAAGTACCGCTGTGCAGATCAAGCGTTGTCCAGGAAACATAAAAAAAACAAAAAAACTTGTTCAGACATTTTTTATGCAATATACGCAGAGGTGTAATATATTATCCTTGTTGTCCAAAGCAATATAAATTCCTTGGGACAGGGAAAGGGATGCCCGGGAAACAGCCGGTGTTTCGATGTATTGACTGAAAGGATTCTCTATGGACCACCGCATCAAAGGGCGGGTTATTGCACTTTCTCTTGTTCTTCTCTGGGGCGTCATTACCCTATTGAAATTTACCGTATACGATTATTCTATTCGGGATATACTGCCGCAGAAGGCTCATACCGTAAAGGTGGCCGTCTCGGGAAAAAACAGCGGACGCACCGTTTCAATTACGCATTTTCTTCCCCCCACCGGTATGGGGCAGCGGGTGCTTGATGAATCTGTACGGGGCAACTATAATACATACAATATCGGCCTTGAGGGCTCAAACCGTCTTTTGGAATACACCTACAGCGGCGCCGTTGATACCCTCAGGGCAACAGCATCCTTCACGGTAATCGGACGTCACATACGCTACGATATTCCCCGGGACATTTCCACAGATGATGAGTATAGTCAGTCCCTGCAGCGCTGGCTCAAACCCACACAGCTTATTCAGTCCGATGATCCCGCAATAACGCAACTCAGCGACAGCCTCGGAATCTCCGGCAGCGAAAATGCATACACTATTTTCAAAAATGCATACGATTACGCATATAAGGAAATCGGCTCAGTTCTGTTTTCCGGAGAAACCGACGCCCTTTTGACATCACAGCTGGGAGAAGCAAGCTGCAACGGAAAAAGCCGCCTCATGGTTGCACTGTTGCGCTCCGCGGGTATTCCGAGCCGTCTGGTGGGCGGTTTTATCATGAAAAATAACGTCCGTAAAAGAACCACCCATCAATGGGTTGAGGCGTACCTAAAAGGCTCCTGGGTGAGTTTTTGTCCCCTGAACGGATATTTTGCAGAAAAACCGGCACACTATCTCAAGTTCTATACCGGTGATCATGCCTTCTTTCGCCATACCCGCAATATCAGCTTTGATTATTATTTTTCATCAATAAAATCCATGATCCCTCCCCGGGGTGATACGCAGGAACACGCCTTCTTTGACCTGATCAATATCTGGACAACATTCCAGGAAGCCGGCCTGAACCTTGGAATGATCAGCTCCATTCTGATAATTCCCCTGGGAGCAATTATCACGATAATTTTTCGAAATGTGATCGGCCTGAAAATCTTCGGAACCTTTCTTCCGGCACTGATTGCCTATTCCTTTCTTGATATCGGTTTCTGGTGGGGCACGGCAGTTTTTGTGGTTATTATCCTCACCGGTGCCGTCATCAATATACTCCTGGACAGCCTTAAAATTCTTCATACTCCCCGCCTGACAATTATCATGATCTCCACGGCCCTTATTCTCGCCTCCGTGGGATACTGGGGGATTATCAACGGCTGGTCCCATCTTGCAAAAACATTTTTCTTTCCCCTGGTAATCATGTCCGTAACCATCGAAAAATTCTTTACCCTTGTGCGTGACCGCGGACCGAAAGAAGCTTTTCTTATTCTTTTCAGTACCATGATCGTGGTGGGTGCCTGCTATTCCGTTATGCGGTCGGTTTTTCTGCAGATGCTGATCATTATTCTGCCGGAAACATTCTTTTTGGTTATTGCCGCGGCAATTTATCTGGGACACTGGATCGACCTGCGCATCTCTGAACTATTCCGATTCCGCTCACTTCTTTTCAAATCTGCTGAACCGGCACGGAGTACGACATGAGACATATACTCGGCATTAACCAACGGAATGTGGACCTGGTCATGGGGAAAAATAAGCGTAAATACTTCTCTCTTGTGGATGACAAACTCAAAACAAAGGAAATCCTTGCAGGCAGCCGCATACCAACAGCAGAAACAATCGCCATCTGCCCAGGTTTTTTTGAAATCAAATCATTTTTGAATATTCTGCAGAATCGGAAAAAGCCCTTTGTTGTCAAGCCCGCCCGCGGCTTTGGCGGAGATGGCATCACCGTGGTACAGTCAATTGATGCAACGGGTATATGGCATACGGGCAGCGGCAGTATTTCTGTACGTGAGCAAAAGCGCTACCTGGCAGAGATTCTCTACGGAGTATACTCCATGGGCGGCGAAGGTGATATTGCTTTTGCAGAAACCCTGATTGTTTCTCATGAAGATATTGCACAATTGGCACAGGAGGGACTCCCCGATGTACGGGTGATACTCTATGAAGGAACCCCCCTTGCCGCTATGATTCGAATACCAACCGCAGAAAGCAAAGGCAAAGCAAATCTCCATGCCGGCGGATGTGCCGTGGGAGTGGATATTCAAACCGGTCTGACCACTTCAGGATGGTATCGCGGCAAAAAAATTAATCGGCATCCCGAAAGCGGTGCAGCCCTTGAAGGACTTCAACTGCCGTTCTGGAAAAAAACCATCGAAATATCATCGCAAATAACAAACTACTTTCCCCTTGGGTATATGGGGGCTGATTTTGCCCTTGATGCACAGCAGGGCCCTTTGATACTTGAGCTCAATGCCCGTCCCGGTCTGGAAATTCAGAATGTCTGCGGTCTGGGAATGCTGGATCTCATCGACGAAACCGGAGCATCCCGTGAGTAAATTTCTGCGATACGCGAGGGCCTATATTATTCCCTTCTCAATTCTGCTGCTGCTGTTCTCCATTGACATTATTTTTTCACCGGAATCTGACTTTGTCAAAGGGCTCTTTACTGACCAGGTTATCGTATCCTTTGACGAAAACGACCCTGTCGAAGAAGCCGGGCCTGAAGATGAAAGTGAAGAAGACACTGAATCTGAATACCATGCTGATTCTCTTCCGGACCGCTTCCGTCACAGAAACGATTCCGCCTGGACACTCTTCCGCAGCAAAAACTACACCGCAGCAGAAACAATCTGGCGCACCCTGCGCGACAGTACGCAGCAAAACCTGTACTTCAGCCGACTTATCGGAATTGCCCTGTATTATCAAAAGGAATATTTACGTGCGGAGGAATTGTTTCTCACCCTGCTTGAGGATAATCCCGATGATGTCAAAAGTGCATACAACGCAGCCCGCTCGGCCTATCGTCTGAACCATAACCGCAACGCCCTGCGCATGGTGGACTCCGCCCTGAGTCTGGATTCACTCTATAACCGGGCCTGCTATCTGAAAGGGAGTATTCTGGAGGATCTCAGACAGTATTTACCCGCAGAAGCCTGGTATCGGACAGCACTTGATCGCGGCTACAATAAAAGCCGCAGCTGGCGTGCCCTTGCCGAACTGCTTGCAAAAACAGATCGAAAAGAAGAAGCCCTCCATGCGGCACACCAGGCAATCCGTTTTAACCCTCAGGCAATCCGTCCCCGCCGCACCCTCGCACGGCTCTACGGCGAAACTGACAGCCTTTCTGCTGCACGCAAAACCTACACTGATATTTTGGCAATACGTCCCGCTGATTATTCTGCCCGACTCAATCTGGTTGATCTCTTTCTGGAGGAGAAGGATTTTCAGGCGGCAACACGACATCTGGCCATCCTTAAAGATTATCATCCCGATGATATTGACGTGCTCTATGCGGAAGCCAAACTCTGTGGGCTCCAGGGCGAAGAAGCCCGGGCCCTTGAACTCTACGAAACGATTGCCGCCCGTGATCGCAGCAACCCCCGGGTATACTACAATAAAGCAATCAATCTGATGGATGCAGGCAAAATCGAACGGGCTCTTGCATCCTACAAAAAAGCCCTTGAGATTAACCCCTATTACTGGAAAGCGTCCTATAACCTCGGTGTGCACTACCTCAAAAACAACCGCCCGGAAAAGGCCCTGCACTACTTTCGAAGAACCTCAGAAAATAACCGTGAACATATCAGTACCTGGTATAATATGGGGCTGATTCACCTGCGGGCAAACCGTTTTTCCCAGGCCGCAGAAACATTTCGCCGTGTTATATCCCTGGACAGCACCAAGACCAATGCCCGCTACAACCTTGCCCTCGCCCTGATGAGCCGTGAAGAGTATGAAGAGGCTCGAAACCAGCTGAACCAGCTTCTTGAGATGGACCGGGAAAACGAAAAGGTGGATTTTAATCTCGGACTGATTGCCCTGCGCCAAAATCGCTACACAGAAGCAGTATCATGGTTTGAATCCGCAGCATCCAAAACAGAGGGCTACTACATCGCCTATTTCAATATCGCCCTGGCTTATGAACGAATGCCGGACTATCCCAAGGCTCTGCAGACAATTGACCGAGTGCTGCTGCGTCGTCGGGAATATCCCAAGGCCCTGCTTAAAAAGGGCGAATTATTAACTCAGATCGACACTGGCCGCTCCGTCTTTGACACCCTGATACACACCATGGACAGCCTGTCTCTCACCACCCAACAGAAAAGAGACTACGCGGCCCTGCTCTATACTGCCGGGCGGTACACCAGAGTAGAGCAATTACTGGGCTCCTTCTCCAAAAAAGAGCGCAGCGATGAAACAGACATACTCTATGGACGCACCCTGGTACAGCAAAAGAAATATGCCCGGGCTGCTGAAGTATTTTCCGAAGTCTCCAATGATATGGATGACGACCATGCCGCCCTGGCGGATTATGCCCGAACCCTGCATGCAGTGGGGGAAATTAATTCAGCAATAAAAACAATACACCGGGCCATTGATATCCGCCCGGAAAACCGTGATTACCGGTGCCTTCTTGCAGATATTGTGTATGAGCAAAAAAACTGGGCTGACGCCGCATCGGAATATTCCCGGGTCCGCAATCTCGGTGATTCCGGTACACAGGTGTTGGAAAATCTCGCCTATGCCCTGCTGAAAACTGATACCTATGAACGCTCATATGAATGCTACAGAACACTGCTTTCACGGGACAATACAGACTGGAGCTATCTCTATTACTCTGCCCTGCTTGCACGACGAAACAACCGGCTTGAAACAAGCATCCGGTTGTGGAAAAAATTTGCCCGTGAATACAGCGACGACTACCGCGCCTTCTATCAGCTGGGCAAAACCTATATCCGGCTCAATCGATATGAGGCCGCCGTGGAAGCCCTTGAAAAATCCCTGGAACGGAACAGGGAAAACAACTCCAGAAGCCTGTATTACCTTGCAAAAGCCTGGATCGGCAGGGGAAACCGACAAGGAGGGCTACGATATGCGCAACAATATGAAACCGCACACCCCAACTCCGCACGCGGAGAGGAATTGCGTAAAAAAATCAGCGAAATGAGGTAGATACCATGAATCTTCGAAAAACAGTGTCTCTCTGTACTGTAGCGACAGCGGCATTTTGGGCTTTCTCCTGTACCTCTCCCGTGGAAGTGGACACGGAGGATCTGGAAACATACGATCACGGTGTTACACTGCAAATGGATTCCGTTGATCTTCACGGTGCAGCATCTATCTTTACCGACGTTATTGCGGATTATCCCTGGAGCATCAAATACGATAACGCACTCTATCGCCGGGGCAAATGTTATTACGATATCGCCGGCGGGGCCACTGCAGCTGACACCGCCGTGATATATGCCCGAAAAGCCCAACAGGATTGGGCTGCGATTCCCGAAAAAAGCAATCTTCTTGTGGACGGACTTTTTATGACAGCTTCAGCTGAACGCCGTGTCTACACTAACGATGCAGCCGCGGAAGCCGACGCGGTGCGGGATGCATTTCTTCATGTTATAACACATTATCCCGCCCACGAAAAAGCTGGGGAAAGCTGTCTGGAACTGGGGGATTTCTATTATACTATGGAAAACCTGGATTCCGCACGAATATATTATGAACTCTTTCCCGCAGAGCACCAATGGCCGAATGCCAACAGCTCAGCCGAAGCCATACTGCGTCTGGGGCATATAGATCGTGAAACCGGCCATACCACCGCCGCCCTTGAAAGATATGAAGAAATACTGAACACATATGGATCGTCCTGGTACTATGATAATGCCCTTTACTGGGCAGGAAGCACTGCCCTTGATCTTGGGGAAAGAGAGAAAGCGGAAACCTGGCTTACACAGTATGTTGATGACTACCCTGAGGAAACCTACATAGACAGCGCTAAAGAAAAACTTGCTGAATTACAGGGGAACTGATATGAAATATGTATGCACACTTGTATTACTGTGCGTTGCTGCCGCGGCGACGGCTGAATGGGAACTTGACTATGACCTCACCTATGAGGCTGTTATTGACGGTAATATCGGCCAGAATATTATGGAGGAATTCTCCTGGTACAGCTCACCGCAGATCGGCCTCTCCCTTGAAGCTGATTTTGGCCGTGGAGAACTGACCCTCCGTAACAAAAGCACCTTCGAAAACTATCTGCAAAAGCGTTCATCCCTGCTCAACAGACCACTGATCTATCCTTCTGCCGCATGGGAATACGATTTCGGTTCCTACGAGACAGATATCGCCCTCAGCCTGGCGGGATATTACAGCCATACCTACCGTATCACCAGACGCAGCTACCGCCTTGACTGGGATCATCGATTTGAACTCTCCGAGCGTCTGGATATGGATATCGATCTGCGGAGTATGTACAACGATTACGGTGATGATGACAGCGACGGCATGCGGTATACTGCCGACCTTGACCTTGATCGTGATATTGAACTTACTCTTATGGGCCCTGTGATATTTGACGATATAAAACTTTCCCTTACGGGCGAGAATAACACTGCAAACAACGATACCGCATCATACTGGCAGATTGAAGCAGCTACGGATATTGATTTTGAAATACATGAAGTGGACCTTGATCTGGGTGCATCCCTGCGAAAAAAAACGTACGGTGCTGATAAGACCCACCCCCATACCGGGCTTCCGATTAGACCTGTAAACCGCTACTTCTACACCTGGATGGGCGTGGGATTTCCCCTTTTCGGCAATTTTGAACTGGATATTGACGGAAAATTCCGGTTTAAGGATTCCACCTATCCCACCTTCGACTACGACCGCCATACCCTGGATATCAGCCTCAGCTGGGATGGCAGCCGGGAGCTGTAAGTTTTTTCAGACCAACGCCGCAGTATAGGGAAAACACGTACTTTGGGTCTAACTCTGAGGGTCTGCAATTTCCGCATTGCCTCAGCTGAGTTTGTATCTCCCGGAGTGCAGCGGTCTGCAGTGGAAGATTTTGTCAAATAAATCAGTCTTTAAAATATACCGTTCCCTGTCTAAACCGGTACCTGTATACCTTATATTCAGTATACTCCAAAAGGTAAAAAGCGTGCAAAAGTCCGAAGTGAATACCATCGGTGGGCATACTCCTCACGGGTACAGTATGCAGACGTAGAGGTTTGGGTCACATGCGGGAATGCAGCAAAATATTTTCGGGCGTAAAAGAAATCCAACCGTTCTGTCTCTCCGTATTTTGAAAGTAGAAGCAGGGAAAACCCGTATCCAAACTGCCCGATATTATTTTCACCATAGCGGTCAAAACAGGCCCGGTTACACCGTTCTGCAAAAGTCCAAAACAGAGTTTTCCATAGAAGATGAGTATGGGCACACATTCTTTCACCTTTTTTAGTCAGACTCACTGTACCCTTTCTCTTCTTCACCACTCCCATAAGCTCAGCCAATATTCGGGTCAGATGAATTGTCAATGAACCTGCTTCTTTCGTCAGTTTTGAAATCCCGGTTTCGATATATTCACCTGTAAGACTCCCCTGTTCATACAGCTCAAAAACAATTTTTCGCGGTCGATATCCCCTTTGTATCAGTTTTAATTTCCCTGCCGTGGCTACATCTGCATAAAAAATCTGATCTGATGTAACAACGGTATTTCCGTATACTCATAATCTGAAAGCTTTTGCAGGGAAATCAGGCTGTCCGAACCAAGGGGCGCGTGTAATAGTGCATGCATCTCAAAGGAAATACACCCGTCAAAATCCACCGCAGGCAGACCAGGGGTAGTATGCCCGGCGGGGTTACAATAATCTTCATAATTATAAAAATTCAGAGAGACTTCTTTCATCTCTTTTCCCGACGGCCGGCTGCCGGAGTTGCCATGCTGTTTATAGAGTGAATGTACTCAGTCTGTGGATGGGCACCGAAAAAACAGGATGGTGAATACAACAGGGAAAGAGGGCGCACCGCCAGTGCGGCACACCCGGAGTATACCCATAAAACAATGCTTATTTCAGTGCCGCAAGGGCCGCATCGTAGTTTGGCTCATCCACGGTTTCCCCAACCTGCTCAGTGTATACCACCGTACCTTCTTCATTGATCACCACAACTGCCCGGGACAGCAGTCCCGCAAAGGGCGATCCCTCTGCAAAGGTAACACTATAGTCTGTACCGAAGGATGAACGGAATGCCGACGCTGTTTCTGCATCTTCAATACCCTCGGCACCGCAAAACCGGGCCGCCGCAAAGGGAAGATCCATGGAAACGCAGAGAACCGCCGTATTATCCAGAGATGCCGCGGCTTCATTAAATTTACGTACGGAATTTGCACACACCGATGTATCAATACTGGGAAAAATATTCAGGACAACCTTTTGCCCTGCATAATCAGAGAGTTTTGTCTCCGAAAGATCTGCCTTCACCAATGTGAAATCCGGTGCCTGTGATCCTATGGCGGGAAGAGTACCAATGGTTTGTGCCGGTGTTCCTTTAATAGTAACGGTAGCCATAATTATTCTCCTTGATAGTGTTCAATTAACCAGAAAACGGGGGACAGAATTCGTGTAAATACCATAGTCCATGCATGTCTCCCCGCTTCTTTTTTTCTTATGCAGCATGGAGTGCTGCCTCATTTTCAATATATATCATCCGGGTACTGCCCATGGGGCTATCCCCACTGTGTATAAAAAAATATATCTTCACGCAGTATTCTCCCCGTGCAGAGCAGAAACATGGAAAAGGCTGTTTCGTTTGAAAAGTGCCAAAGCTTTGAATATAACCGGTACGGGCGGTGATGTCCGGGATTATGGGAGAATGAACAGTCCGATGAACCCCTAAACAGCAGTAAACACGATGCTGCTCTGATACCACCTTTTTTGCTCTGATACCACCTTTTTCGCTCTGATACCACCTTTTTTGCTCTGATTTCAGTCATTCTCCTCTGATATGAGCTTCACCCGCTCTGTGTACACCTGTGGATGCTCTGATTTCAGCTTGGAGTGCTCTGTTTTCAGCTCGTACCCCTCTGTGTATACCTGTGGATGCTCTGATTTCAGGGCTGTATCCTCTGCCACCACCTTTTCGGAAGCGCATTTCACCTTTCCGGAAGTGCTCTCCATCTTTTCGGAAGCGCTCGTGAGTCTGTCATGTTTTCTGTGTAAATGGTGTTCTTTCGAACACCACTACAGGGATGAATACGGGTTTATTCACATAACTGAAAATCCACACAGGTAACCGATTGGTTTTTCTGAGATGTGAATATGGTAGCTGAAACCGATCGGTTAAAGTAATGGAATTGAGCACGTTTCAGCCCCCTGCCACAATGAGTGAGCGGGCATCTTCCGGTGGATGAGCCTGTCGAAACCATTGGCAGTGACCCTGCAATACACCCGGTGCCCAAAAAAGGAAGGCCCGAAGACCTCCCCTTTTTTGTCTCTGCCATGGAATTGGAGATTTTTCTACGGTGGGCATCCCGATGATCACCATTCACCACATCCCTGAGGCGAATGATGATTCGCCTCTACACATCAATGCATCCCGATGAGTATAATCCACAATGACAATTATGTCCCTGCGATTTATTCACGCACCCCGAGGACGGCCTTATAGCGCACCACCTCACCATTGTCATATTCAACCGTGGCTATTACCATATACGACCCGGCACAAACACGCATTCTCCGGCAGTTTTCTCTTATTCCTGTGCCGCTGCACGCTCCTGGTCCCTGCAATATACCTCCCATGACACCTCGGACAATGACCGGTATGAGGAGTATGAAGCGGAAAAGAACGTGGTAAAGCGGGTATTACTTCTCCGGTAGGGGTATGAGCCATCCCATGGATATGTACCCAACGATACGGGCAGTCAGTGAGAATGAGTACGCGGAAAACAGAGGGACACAGTGAAATTGCCGAAAAATCTGCCATGGAGTGTTGTGGGGGGATTAAATATACACCCTAGAGGATTTGAACCTCTGACCTACGGATTAGAAATCCGTTGCTCTATCCAGCTGAGCTAAGGGTGCATAAATTCTGGCATAATATATATAAAATTTCTGTTTTAAGACAATCCTTTTTAATTTTTTATCTCCGGCAATAAAGGGGTGGAAATTCTGCATTCCCTATGCTATTTTTACAGGCAAAAGGAGGACAGATGAATATTACGGTGCTTGACGGATATGCCTTAAACCCCGGAGATCTCTCCTGGAAAAACATTGACGCCCTGGGAACACTCACGGTCTATGATACCACGCCACCGGAAAAAGCAGTCGAACGGCTGAAGGATACGGATATTGCCCTTATCAACAAGGTGGTTCTTTCCCGTGACATACTACGATCCCTCCCCCGGCTCAAACTCATCGCCGTTACCGCCACGGGAGTAAATAACGTTGACCTCGAAGCGGCGCGAACGCAGGGTATTGCCGTCTGCAATATCCCCGCCTACAGTACCGATTCTGTTGCACAGATGGTTTTTGCCCATATCCTGGCCGTAACAAACCGGGTAAAGGAGCATTCCGATTCCGTAAAGAATGGTGAATGGGAACGGGCGGAGTTGTTTTGCTACTGGAAATACCCCCTTATGGAACTTGCGGGGAAAAAACTGGGTATTATCGGATTCGGAAACATCGGAGCAGCGGTTGCAAAAATCGGCGCCGCCTTCGGTATGCAGATATACTGCCATACGCGTACCATACCCGAAAACCACTATGACCACGTGACCTTTTCAGAAAAAGAATCGCTCTTTGCTCACAGTGATATCGTGGTACTTGCCTGCCCGCTCACGGGAAAAACGGAGCATATGATCAATGCCGAAACCCTGAAGCAGATGAAAAACACGGCGATACTGATCAATACCGGCCGGGGGGGGCTTGTCAATGAATCAGACCTTGCAGCTGCTCTGAAAGCGGGGCAAATAGCCCATGCCGGAGTGGATGTATTGACTCAGGAACCGCCCGTATCGGGCTCTCCCCTGATTTCCGCGCCCCATACCATGATAACACCCCATATTGCCTGGGCAAGTTTTGAAGCACGTCGGCGGGCCATGACAATTACGGAAGAAAATATCTCAGGATTTTTGAAAAATACGCCCTGTAACCGGGTGGACTGAATATACCAACAAGGGGATACTGCTATGTCAGAATCGGAAAAGGAAATGATTGTTCTGGGAGACCGCGTTCTTATCGCACCGGCCCATGATACGGGAAAAACTACGGGAGGGTTGTATCTGCCCCAGGGTGTGGAAAAAAAGAACACCGTCAAATCCGGGATTATTGTCAAAACCGGCCCGGGTTACCTGATTCCCACTCCCATAGAAAAGGAAGACTGGCATGATCAGGATGAAAAACCCCGGTATATACCACTGGAAGTGCAGGAAGGGGATTATGCCATTTTTCTCAAAAAGGATGCCGTTGAAATTGAGTATGAAGAAAAAAAATATCTTATTCTTCCCCAATCGAGTATATTAACCATAGTACGTGACCGGATCTTTTCCAACCTCTAAGAGGCACCATAGGAAGGGTGACAAAAAATATTATTTTTGGTATTTACTAACTTTTAATTGAAATATCGACCTTATATGATTATATTTACCATATTAAGGTGCTTTGAAGAAACAATTTATCCTATAATGAGTAGAGGAGTTTGATATGAAAATTGGTAGAAAACTGTTGAAGCTTATCGCCGTAAGTGCGTTCCTTTCGGGATTCATGTTGACCGGCTGTACCCAGCGTCCTGACGAGGAACAGCTGCAGCGTTTGGAAGAAGCTCGCGGAGCTGCGGAAAGTGCGGAACGCACGAAGCATGACAAAATTGAAGAACGTCGTCTACTTGAACAGGAAGTTGAGCAAAAAGAGGACACGCTGGAGCGGCATGAAGAAGAACGGGATGACATACAGGAAAAAATGGACGAAAGAGATAATCAGTAAGGGGTTACATAATGAAACATAAAACGATTCTAGTACTTTCGATTCTTTTTCTAACGGCAACCAGCAGCATGGCCGCATGGCAGCACCAGAAAAATCCCCAGGAATATGACACCATGACCATAGAGTCATATAACATTGAACTTCAGGAAGCCCTTGACAAAGAGGAACGGCTTCGTCGTGAAATCAGCTCGGAAGAATCAAAAATTGACAGCCTGAACCAGCTGCTTTCCGAACTTGACGAAAAGATTTCTCAGGTTATTCAGGAAAAATACGACATTCTCGGTATTACAGAAGAAGATGTAAATGCCGCCAAAGAGGAAATTGCGGAAATTCGACAAAATCTGGAACTCCTTTTGGGTATTACTCCCGAAGAGCTGTTGCGCCGCAAGGATGAAATCACCGAAAATGAAGATCGTATCATCGCCCTGAAAGAGAAACCGGTATCACTTCTCTGGGAAATACGGGACAAAATTGAAGAGCTTGACGGGCTCCTTGAACGGGTAAAAAACCATCTTCCCGATCAGCTCACAAGCTACGAAGTTCAGCTTCGCTCAGGCAAGCGTGACTGTCTGTACAGAATTGCCGGATATGAAGACATCTACGAAGATGCAAGCCGCTGGCCCGAAATATACCGGGCAAACCGGCAGACAATCGATCGTGATTATGATCGATACCGGAGAAATACTGATGAACCCATGTATGACCGTCCGGAAGATCTGATCTTCCCCGGACAGGTGTTTGAAATACCCCGGTAAGTATATTCTCAATATACGCCCCGATGAATTATTCCATCGGGGCTTTTTATTCTCATGACAAACAGAAAACGCCCCACACGAACAATTACTCATCTCAACAGCTCACGCAACCATACAAAAGAGGTAAACACAAAACCCAAAACCTGTGCAGCAGCCCTTATAATTTTTATCGTTTCCCTTATAGCCACCTTCCCCTATGAAAAAAGTGTCATATCTTCGGGGATACCCAGTGTGGGCGATGTATCGCAGGAAACAGTCATTGCTCCGAAAAATTTCACGGTCTATAAAGATTCCGGCACAATAGAAAATGAAAAAAGACGAATCATCGCAACGGTTCTTCCCGTGTTTCGCTACAAACCTGCGGAAACCCGGCATATGGAGAGAAAACGCGCGGAAATATCCGACGCATTTACGCACATCTCATCCAATCCCGACTCGCTGCTGTCCTGTGACAGCACTATGGAGAAATGGAAAGACCAGTTTAAGATTCTTAATCGACAGGAAGTGCAGTCTCTGGCACAAAATCACACCCTTCTCGAACAGGCAGAAGAATTATTTTCCCAGTATATTTCCCAGGGGATCCGTTCAAAGACAGCGCCACAGCCTCCGGGGGAAGATATCACCCGTGAGGATCAAAAGCTGCTTCAGACCGTGATTCAGCGCCTCAGCAATCCGTATATATCGGTGTGGTACCCCGACGGAGTAAAAGATACGAT